>JAGPFT010000158.1 GCA_018056405.1 Anaerolineae bacterium | reverse complement strand
CGATAGTGCAGACCGCTATGAGCTGGTGCGGCTGACCACCGATGCTGGCGCCTATGCCAAACCAGTGGAAGCCGACCCATTGATGCTCAGCACTCTGGGAGCGTGGCTCAAGGTTGCCGGAAAATGGGAACCGCCCTCCAGTCTGAATGTCACCGAGTGGAAGCACCTGATGACGATGGGACGCGACCATTTCGTGCGGATCGTCCGCAAAGGGTATCTCTTCCCCTTCGGCCACGAAGCTGCCCTGGTAAAAATCACCGAACGCAAGATCCAACCCGTGCCCTCTGGAGGAGGAAGGCGCGCCGCCTATCTCCGTACGCGCATGTTGGTCATCGTGCGCCAACCTCTCCGCGAGGGTTACGACTACAATGGGTTTCCCTTTACTCGCGTGATGTTGAAAACGCTGGTCACGCCTGATATTGACCCGCCGCAGCAAAGCGAACTGGTTTCCGGTTTCAATGCCGACGCCTTCTGGATCCGGTCAGGGGGGGAACACGTAAAATTCCAGGTCGTCGCCAGGGATTCCGTGGGGCGTGAGATCGAATTCGTGACGCCGCTGGCGTTTATCTCCAACAGTAAAGCGTCCGATGCTGCAGCGGTGCAAGAAATCATTGAGGGTGCATGGGAACCACCTCCTGGCCCAAAAGCGGCACGGCCCTCGCCCAAGTGTACGCTCGGTGGGCAGGCGCTCGCGTTCATGCCCGAAGCCAATCCCAACGACGCCACGCTAGAGGCAAAGAGCATCAGCCTGGGCGCCGAAGTCCGGAGCAATGACACGCCACGATTCCTGCCCATGGTGACAGAGGCCGAGGTGGATATCCCCATTGTCAAGCAGCTGGTAGGGAGTGCGGCACAGTGGACGACCATCACCTATGAGGAAACCTTTCTCAACGCAGCTCCTGGCCAATTCGGGTCGGGTGCCAACAAGAACCCTGCCGAAATCTTTGCACGCATAAAATCCGCCACGCCCCAAATTGCCTTTTCTCCAGAGCAGGGAGGCGGACTGACCCAACCCGATTTCTCCATCGAGGGACTTTCCCGCAGCCTGGGACCTGTTCCCACTGTGGATGCGATGATGCTAGGCGATTTCGATCCCGTCACCATCTTCCCCGATGTCACACTGTTGGGAGGGCTTCGGTTGAGTGACATCGTCAACCAGGTACGCTTTAGCGGCGCTCCGGAGAAAGGGGAACTGCTCCCGCAGCTACTCACCACCATGGAAGGCGGTGTGCCGGTCACCCGTTACCGCTGGCATCTGCTCAAGACAATCGCGGATGACCCGGCCAGGCCCGACGAATCACGTGGGGAATTACGTGACACCGGTCTGTTTTTGTCTGACCTAGGCGCGGAATTCGAGATCATCTCCGAGGTGCGCCGCCCGCCCAATAGCGCGCCCTCGTTCATGTCACAGGGCCGGCTGACTCAATTCCACATCGTGCTGCTTCCAGATACCAAACTCGTGGACCTGGCCTTCGATTCGATCACCTTCACCAGCCGCTCCGGGCAGAAGCTCGATGTAGCGGTGGTACTCAAGCAAATCACCTTCCTGGGGCCGCTCAATTTCGTCAACGCGCTGATGCAAGTGGTGCCGCTCGATGGTTTCGCCGATCCACCCTATCTCAACATTGAGACCAAAGGAGTGGGACTGGGCTATACCCTGGCGATCCCCGCCGTGGGGATCGGCGTCTTCTCGCTGCAAAATCTCAACCTTTCCGCGGGATTCTACCTGCCGTTCGGGCATGAAGCTCCCAATATGACGCTGGCTTTCTGCACCCGCGAGAACCCGGGGCAGGTATTGGTGAGCCTGTTCGGCGGCGGGGTGTTCTTCAGCATCACCCTCACGACAAAGGGGGTGCAGCTGGTGGAAATGGCTCTGGAGTTCGGAGCAGGCATCAGCTTGAACCTGGGCGTTGCCAGCGGGTCAGTCACCGTGATGGGCGGTGTCTATTTCCAGAAATCCGGAGATGCCGTGCTGCTCTCAGCCTACCTCCGCATGGTGGGCAAGCTGAGCGTGCTAGGGCTGATCTCCGTGAGCGTGGAATTCTACTTGGGGCTGAATTACGAACCCTCACCCATTGACATGCTCTCCGGCGATGCCGCGCTCAAAGTCAAAGTGAAAATCGCCTTCTTCAGCAAGACGGTCTCGCTAAAAGTGCACCGGGAGTTCAAGGGAAGCGACCCCACCTTCCGCGATGTGCTGGCGCTGCCCGACTGGCAGGCTTATTGCAACGCCTTTGGAGATTGAGCCATGAAAAGGACCACGATTACCTTTACCGCGTTGCCCACCCTGGCGACCGGCACTGCCGGTGTAGATGGGAAGCTGCGACTCTCAGTCTTTATTGCCCCCCGGCTCTGGACCACAGATCCAGCCGAGCAGGTTCAAATTCTTCACCTGAACGATTATGACCCGCTATTCAATCAATGGCCCAGCCAGGTTGCCGGGCTGGAGTTCGGTGTAAGCTTCAACGGAGGTCCATCCCTTCCCGCCACGCCGATCAATACCGAAGTCCCTCGCGATGATCTATGGACGGCACTCTTCCCAGGCACCATTCCGGTCAAGCCCTATCGCTTCGACAATCTGGCGGAGATTCCCATTCAATCCATTGATTCCATTTTCCTCTATGATTGGCTCCGCGAGCTCTACCGTAAAGTGGGCACCGACCCGGCGTACGGAGCAGGCAAAGAAAAACCCTCGCGGGAGGTCCTACAACATGACCCAGATCTGATGCAGATTGCGCGCCCCAGCAAACCGGAACGCCCTTACGAGCCTCCAAGCAAACGTCGTGTGCCCATATACTATCGTCCAGAGGAGCCTGAAGAAAAGGAAACGGAGAAGCAGGGTTGCTTGCAGCTGCTGCTCGATGCGCTCAACGCCATCGCCAGGTTCCTGGGGCTGGGGCAACCCTTTCATGTGCCCGCGCAAGGCGCCTCCGCACCTTTCGAGCCGCGAGCAAAGTCGCCAGCGCGCCAACCGCTAGACGGAAGCCCGCTGCCGCAGACACCCTTACGGGCAAAGCCGCTGGCAGGGAAGCCCCCTGTTCCCCCTGGCGGTACACAGGCAACCAATCCTGTCATGGCGCAATTCGATGCAGTCACGAGCTTCGTCACCCCCTTCGAGTCAGCCGCGCCACCTGCAATACACCTCACTGAAACACAACTGGAGAACCTGCTAGATTTCCATGAGGCGATATCCCTGGTGGCGGACTACCCCACCCTTCTTCGCGCGCTGCGGCTGGTCGTGGACCTGGAGGTAGATTGGCCGGCCAACATCCCGGCGACAGGAATGGTTGCTGTCACCATCGCGGCACCACCAGGAGACAACATCGTCTTCTACCCATTGCGGACGCACTACACACTATCCAGCAGCCGTTTCCTACCCGCCACGCGCCCCCTGGCGCCGGGAGAGTCCCCAGAAACGTGCCATGGCTTGCTCAACCTCAGCGACGAAGACCGTTACCGTGTCATCCAGATTGATGTGGTAGGAGCGGCGCTCAAGGAGCAGAATACTGCCACACTCCTCACGGCACAGCAAATCCCGGGCTTGCAACCCCTCAGCCCGCCGGACGAGGAAACACTCCCCGCAACCCGCAGCGCCGGGCTTGCCATTGTTCAGCGCGACCTGGCAAAACAGCTCTATGCCGCCTACGTACAGGCCGTAGGGTTGAATAACGCCGTCGCCGCCGTAGATGGTTCGCCACAAGCCACCATATCCACCATCTCCGCACAACCCAAGTCTACTGACGAACTTTGGGCTGAAGATGTGATCCGTGGGTATCGTATGGATGTGCGCGACCTGGATAGCGCCAGCAAAAAATGGCGCTCACTGCACCAGCGCCAGGCAATCTGCCGCTTCACCGGTGTAGAGCCAGCCCTGAATTTTCCGATAGAAGACGAAGGTTTCGTGCAACCGGGCGTCACAGAACCGGTGAGCGACACTCCCGATGTACAGCGTATCCCGGATACCATCGTCACCTGGACCGGCTGGAGCCTGAGCGCCGTGCGCCCTGGCAAAGCCATTGGGGAAAGTAACGTTCCCGGCGAAACAGCGGAAACGCCCTCCAACGCAGCCAAAACAGCCTTCAAACTGGAGGCTGATTTCTCCCCTGTCAGTGGTTCGCTGCCACGGCTGCGCTTCGGCCATCGCTATCAGGTGCGTGTGCGGACTGTAGACCTGGCGGGCAACAGCGTCTTTGGCCCCGGCGATGTCGAATTCCAGCAGGCACACCCTGAAGACAGCGGCCCTCACACCTATCGCCGCTTCGAACCGGTGCCAGCGCCGGTGATTGTGCTCCGCGAAAAACCTGTCGAAGGGGAATCCGTGGAGCGGCTCGTGCTGCGCAGCGCCTCTGGCGCTGGCGACCCCTATCACGTGGGGCGGCAGGTCGTCGAGCGTCATATCGTCCCGCCCAAGAGCTCGCAACTGCTGGCGGAAACCCATGGCAAGTTCGATGACGGCAGCGGCAAACCTGAGCCGGATCAGGCCACCTACGAACAGGCGACCCTCGAGGCCAACATGCTCACCCATCGCTGGGTGCCACTGAACAACAAATGGGTGCAGCTGCTCCTCCCTGGCACAGAGACGTATCCCGATGCAGAAGAACGCAAAGACCCGACCTTCTGGCAGACCAACCCCACTTTCCCCCTCACCTATCTCCCCGATGAACTGGCTCGGCGAGCGGTGTTCCGCAATCTCCCCGGTCCCGCAGAGGGGGTCGTATCCAGTTATCCCTTCAATGGCGATTGGCCCGCGCGGCTCCCCTTCAGACTCAAAGTAATCGGCATCCCCGCCGGGCAGACGCCCCAAATACCCGAATGGAATCCACAAGAACGCGAGTTGGTGGTGGAACTGCCGCAAGGCGAAAGCCGCGTGGTGCGCGTGAGCAGCGGAACCGATGAAGATGACCTCGCGCAACTAGGCGTGTGGGATTGGGAAACGACTCCCCCAACGGCAAACCACAACATGCTTGTCGCCGACGCAGTGCAAGGCCTCAACTGGCTACTGATGCCCCCACGCGAGCTGTACCTGGTACATGCCACACAGAAACCCTTGGCGTTGCCCAAACTGCACATCGCCAAAGCCGAAAGAGCGCTGGGCGATACCACCGCTGCGATCAGCGGGTCCGTCGAACCGCACAGCAAAACCACCGGCAAAGTGGATGTGCTGGCGCTGTGGACCGATCCAGATGACGATCCCGCCCAAGATAGCCCAGGCGAACGCAGAAGCCGTGCTGCCCTCTGCGAGATCCATGTGCCCTCGACCACGGTAACCTCACTTCCCGTCAAGGCGACTCACAACCTGGGTGACACCAAATACCACCGTGTAGTCTATGTAGCGCGCGGCGCCACCCGCTTCCGAGAATACCTGCCGCCAGCATTGCTGACGCCGGATAAGGAAGACTTGATCACTGTGCCCACAGAGGCAGAGATCAAGGCGCTGACGCTCAAGACGGCAGCAGAAATCGAGGCCGAAATCACAGGAGGCACTCTCCCCCACAGCGACGTACAGGACGTCAAGAACTCCGCTCGACCACGCGCGCCCGTGGTCGCCTATGTCATGCCCACGTTGGGACGCACCGTCGAAAGCGTGGAACAAACCCCCAAAATGACCATCATCACCCGAACACGGCACAACAGTGGCCTGCGCGTTTATCTGGAGCGCCCGTGGTTTTCCTCTGGCGCGGGTGAGTTGCTGGGTGTTGTGTTCCGCGAGGAAGCCTTCGCCACACTGGATGAGGCCCTCCGCCCTTACGTCACCGAATGGGCGGACGACCCACTGTGGAACGGCCCTGCGGCGGACCTGACACCGACTATGGCCCATTTCGCCAACTATACCGCCAGTTCAGCCGATGTCACCGCGCCGCTGACGCTGGAAGAGACCAACGCCCCCGTAGAGGTCGTGGGTTTCCCAGTGGAATTCGATGCGGCGAGGAAACTGTGGTTCGCCGATGTCGAGTTCAGCGCCAACAGCCTCAAAGCCTACATGCCCATGATAAGGCTGGCATTGGTGCGCTTCCAGCCCATTTCCGTGCCGCCTGCGTATATCTCACGCGTCACGCGCGCCGATTTCATCCAGCCGCTGCCTGATCGAACGCTGACCATCAAGCGTCTGGCCTCAAATCCGATGCACATGACAGTCACGTTATCCGGCGTCGCACCCTCCGGCCCACGGCCAGTGCAAGCGTGGATAGAAAAACGGGTGTCCCCGGCGCAGGGAGATCTTGGATGGGCGCGGCTTGAAGACGACGCTTTCAAACCGGTAATCAACACAGAGAGCTCGGCATTGTGGGAAGGGGCTTTCCTCATACCCGGCCTTCTCCCACCGAATACCCGTTACCGCATCGTCATCCAGGAAATGGAGCCGTTGCTCCCAGGAAGCTTCGTGGGCACCCTACCGGATGGAGTCAGGGGAGATGTAACGCCGCTGCCGACCGGTCCATTTTTGGGGCGGACAGTCTACGCGGACACCTGGGAGCTCTGAGGGCCAGAGGTAAAGACGCGGATTGCAGAGTAACCTACCCCCTCGCTCGGGCCGGCTGCTAACCGCGCCCGAGCGAGTTTTGTATTGCATAAGGCGACCCACAGCGCACGCTGGTGCTCTACACCAGCAAGGAGCTACACCCGGATGCAGGACAGGTCCTCTGCCGGCACGTTTGCCTCGTGGAAGTAGAAGTCGTGAATTGTGCGCGGTCGTGGCATCATCATCTGCCCTCTCCGGAAAACTGCAAAACCGCCTGGAAAATCACACGGATCAGCCCGGCACGGTTCCCCGCGCCAGGAACACCCGCAGGCCCCCGTTGACCCACGCGAGTGACGTATCCAGCGGC
>JAGPFT010000157.1 GCA_018056405.1 Anaerolineae bacterium | reverse complement strand
CCGTTTACGGAGAGGGGGAAAGGCCGAGCGTAGCGAGGCCAGGGGGTGAGGTTAAGCGGACGCCATCTCAATGCTTCTCACGTTGCTGTCCCACCCCTGCACCCACAACGAGGTCAGACGCGGACAGGCATTGAGGTTGGTGCGTAGTCTGGAGTGGCCTTTCACTTTACCTCACCCCCGCTTCGGCGCTGGCGCGCCTCGCTGCCCCCTCTCCGTAAACGGAGAGGGGGAAAGGCCGAGCGTAGCGAGGCCAGGGGGTGAGGTTAAGCGGACGCCATCTCAATGCTTCTCACGTTGCTGTCCCACCCCTGAACCCACACGGAGGGAGGGGCCTGGCGGATGCGCTTTTCTCCCTTCCCCTCGTGGGGGGAGGGCCGGGGATGGGAGGCAACAGGCAGGCACACGACTTCTCTGGCAACCTGTAACAAGCGAGCAGGTGTATGGTTGAAGAAACGTTCATCCTCGAAGGCAAGAAGCTGCGCAAGGAGTTCGGCAGCCTGGTCGCCGTCGCCGACGTGGACATCCGCGTGCGCGCCGGCGAACTGCACGCGATCATCGGGCCGAACGGCGCGGGCAAGACAACCCTGTTCAATCTGCTGAGCGGCCACCTGCGCCCCACCGGCGGGACGGTCTGGTTCCAGGGGCGCGACATCACCGCCGAGCCGCTGCACCGCCGCGTGCATCTGGGCATTGGGCGCTCGTTCCAGATCACCAACATCTTCCCCAGCCTGACCGTGCTGGAGAACGTGCGCCTGGCGGCCCAGGCGCTCGGCGGGGACAGCTTCAAGTTCTGGTGGAACTTCCGCCGCTTCACGCAGTACACCGAGACGGCGCTGACGGCCATCGCCCAGATGGGCCTCAGTGACAAGCTGGGCGTCCCCGCCGCCGCGCTGCCGCATGGCGACCAGCGCAAGCTGGAACTGGCCATCCTGCTCGCCTCCGATGCCGAGTTGCTGCTGCTCGACGAGCCGACCGCTGGCATGGCCGCCGAGCAGGTCCCGCCGCTGATGGAAACGATCCGCGCCATCCAGCGGAGCACGGGCAAGACGATCATGCTCGTCGAGCACAACATGAACGTGGTCATGACCAGTTCCGACCGCATCACGGTCATGCACCTGGGCGCGGTGCTGGCCGAGGGCACGCCCGCCGAGATCACCCGCAACGAGACCGTGCAGCAGGCGTACCTGGGCGAACTCTACGGCGACTTCGCCGGCATCATCGGGGGAGGGAGCACATGAGCGCCGCCCCGGACAGCATTCTGGAAGTGGATAACATCCACACCTTCATCGGCGAGTTTCACATCCTGGAAGGCGTGTCGGTGAACGTGCCGCGCGGCAGCATCACCGTGCTGCTGGGGCGCAACGGCGCGGGCAAAACGACCACCCTGCGCAGCATCATCGGCCTGACGCCCCCGCGCAGCGGCGAGATTCGCTTCAACGGCCAGCCGCTGCGGGGCAAGCGTCCGCACACCATCGCCCAGATGGGCATCGGCTACGTGCCGGAGAAGCGCGTCATCTTCCGCGACCTGACCGTCGCCCAGAACCTGCAGATCGCCGAGCGCAAGAAGGGCGATCTGGCGGACAAGGCCGACTTCATCTTCGGCCTGTTCCCCGACCTCAAGCGGCTCTACCACCTGCCGGGCGGACACCTGTCCGGCGGGCAGCAGCAAATGCTGGCCGTAGCTCGCGCCCTGGTCGCCGACAACGAGCTGTTGCTCATTGACGAGCCGAGCGAAGGGTTGGCCCCGGTGATCATCGAGCAGATGGTGGGGGCCATCCGCCAGCTTTCGGCGCGGACGACCGTGCTGCTCGTCGAGCAGAACTTCCAGGTCGCCAGCCATCTGGCCGAGCATTACGTCATCATCGAGGAGGGCGCCTCCGTGCACGCCGGGCTGATGGCCGACCTGGTGCGCGACCCGGAGCTGATCAAGACCACCCTGGGCGTGGCGTAGGAGCGGAGGGACTGATGCACAGCTATTTCGCTCATCTGTCGCCCCAGCACCGCCGCTCGTGGCTGCTCGTGCTGGCCTACGTGGCCGCCCTGCTGGCCATCAGCCTGGCCGACTTCGGCTTCAACGTGGCCGGGCAGACGATGTTTCGCGGCGTGCTGCTGGGCATGTTGATCTTCCTGGTGGCTTCGGGGCTGTCGCTGATCTTCGGGTTGCTCGACGTGCTGAACTTCGCCCAGGGCGCGTTCCTGCTCATCGGCGCTTACGTGGGCTACGACGTGTACCTGCGCGTGGACGGCAGCGCCGACGTGCGCTTCCTGGCGGCCATTGTCAGCGGCGTGGCCTTTGTGGCCCTGATCGGGGCGATCATGGAGATAGGATTGATCCGCCCGCTTTATGAGCGGCCCGTCTTCCAGTTGGTGCTCACTTTCGGGCTGGGCGCCATCTTCCTCGACCTGGTGGAGCGCTACTATGGAGCCGACCCCAAGCAGCCGCTCGCCCCGCCGACTCTGCTCAACGACAATTTCTCGCTGTTCGGCCAAAGCCTGAGCTACTACCGGCTGTTCATCATCGTCCTGGGCCTGGTGATGATGGTCGGCGTGTTTCTGCTGCTCAACCGCACGCGCATCGGCATCATCATCCGCGCCGGCGTGCAAGACCCGGAGATGGTGCAGGCATTGGGCATCAACGTGCGGCGGGTGTTCACGCTGGTTTTCGTGCTGGGCGCAGGGTTGGCGGCGCTGGGCGGCATTGCCCTGGTGCCCTACCAGGGCGCGACGCTGGGCATGGGCAACCAGTTCCTGATCCTGGCCATTGTGGTCATCGTCATCGGCGGGATGGGCAGCTTTGAGGGCACGGCTATCGCCAGTCTCATCGTCGGGCTGACGCGAGCCGTCGCCGAGCAGCTTTCGCTGGCCCACTTCAACGCGCCGGTGCTGGCCGAGACGTCAGTGCTGCTGTTGATGATCGTCGTGCTGCTCGTGCAGCCGAACGGCCTGTTTGGCAGGGGGGAATGATGGTCGAGCGCTTCGTCTTCGCGCGCATCCAGCGCATCCCGGATTCCACCCTGCGCGGCCTGGCCGGGGGACTGGCCCGGCTGGTGCTGGACAACTGGTTCTTCGCCCTGGCCTTTGTGTTGCTATGGCGCTTCCCGTACATCGTGGCCGACCTGAGCGGCTCGCAGGTGACGCCGAGCCGCCCGACCGGTGACTCGGCCTTCTGGCAGAGCGAGATGGCCCGCGCCCTGACGCTGGCCTGCCTGGCCATGAGCTACAACCTGCTCTTCGGCTTCAGTGGCATCGTCTCCTTCGGTCACGCGCTGTATTTCGGCGCGGGCGGTTATGTCACCTTCATCCTCATGGGCCACTACGACACGGGCTTGCAGCACAAGGCGCTGGTCATCGTGCTGCTGATCGCGCTGGGGCTGGCGCTGTTTAGCCGGCTGCGGGCGCGGACGCTCGTTGTGGTGACGCTGATCGGCGCGCTGCTGGTCTTGCTGTTGTTGCCCGCCGAGGGGACTGTTTCCTTCTGGCAGGCGGCGGCGGTCGCCCTGCTGCTGAGCATCGCCGTCAGCCTGATCTCCGGCGTGGTGACGCTGCGCGTGCGCGGCATCTACTTCACCATGTTCACCCTGGCCCTGGCCGAGGTCTTCTGGGTGCTGGCCAAAAGCGGCACGTTCCGCACCTACACGGGCGCGGAGGACGGGCTGGGCTTCCGCGCCCTGTTGCCCGAAGCGCTCAACGTCACGCCGACCGCCGATGGCAGCCGCCTGACCATGTACCGCTGGACGGTCATCTTCTTCGCTGTGATCTTCCTGGCCATTCGCCGCTACATGAGTTCCCCGGTGGGGCGGGTGATGCTGGCCATCCGCGACAACGAAGAGCGGGCGCAGACCATTGGCTATCACACCCTGTTCTACAAGGTGCTGACGATGGTCTTCGCCGGGGCGGTCGCCACGCTGAGCGGGCTGCTGTTCGTGATCTGGGCGACCGATAAGATCGTGCACCCCGACACGCTGAGCCTGACCTACACCGTTGCCCCGCTGCTCAACACGCTGATCGGCGGGGTGGGCACGCTGACCGGGCCGGTGATCGCCACGCTGGGCCTGCACCTGGGCGAAACGTACCTGCGCAACGAGACCTTCACCCTCGGCACGCGAGTGTTCGGCCTGCTGGCGGTGTGGCAACTGATCGCCCTGGCTGCCGCCGCCGCGCTGGTGTGGGTGTTCCGCCGCTCGCTGACGAGGCTGGGGCAGCGCCTGGTCAAGGCCGAGCCGCGCACGCCGCGCTACAGGCGGCTGATGCTCGCCTACCGCGCCGGCGTATTCGCTGCCCTGGCCGCCCTCCTGCTGCTGATCGGGAGCCAACTGTGCGGCGAGTCGGAGGCGGTCTACAACGTCGCCGACCTGTGGGACGTGTTCCTGGGCGTGCTGTTCGTGGTCGTGGTGATGGTCTTGCCGCACGGCATCGTCGGCACGTGGAACCGGCTGTGGGCGACTCGTCGCCTGCGCCGGCTTGAGCGGCAGATGCGCAAAGAGCGCGAATCGGCGGGCACGAGCAAGACCTGAGGGGGGCACTGCTCTGCTGCGCCGGCGGGGCGTATCGCCATACGCCCCTACAGACCCCCGCCGACCGAAGCGTTCTTGTAGGGGCGGGTTTGCAAACCCGCCCCTACAAGGGCACAGCAGAGCAGCCGGATAAGCCAGCGCAGGACGGGGCAATCACGGGAGTTGCAAATCCGCCCCTACAAGCGACTACCGATCAGGATCGTCAAAGCGCATCAGACCTCCCCCCAGCCTCGCCCTGCCCGGCCAAGAACCAGACTTCGGAAGTCTTCGAAGACTTCCGAAGTCTCCTGCTTCTGCGGCGCGCGCCTCCCCCTCACGCCCGCCTTACCTCACCCCCTGGCCTCGCGGCGCTCGGCCTGCCATCCTACAAAACTTCCGAAGTCTCGCCGACTTCGGGAGTCTGAGCCGGAACGCGCCCCTCGGTGCCCGGCTCCGGCGCATGGCCGTCCCCCAGCTCGGCGACGATCATCCCGGCCAGGATCAGCCCGCAGCCGACCAGTTCCTTCGTGCCAAGCACCTCATTGGCCCACCACCAGCCGAAGAAGGCGGCGAAGACCGGCTCCAGGCTGAAGAGCAGGGCCGTGTGCGTCGGCGTGGTGAAGCGCTGCGCGTAGACCTGCAGGCTGAAGACCAGCGCCGTCGCCACCAGGCCGGTGAAGGCAATCGCCCCCCAGGTTTCGGCAGGCAAATCCACGCGCGGCGTCTCGAAGACGAAGGACGATCCGCCAGCCAGCACCGCGACGGTGGCGATCTGCACCGTCGTCAGGCGGATGGTGTCGTGGTGCGGCGCGAAGTGGGCCACGCTGACAATGTGCAGGGCGAACATCAGCGCGCCGGCCAGCACCCACAGGTCGCCGGTGGCCATGCTCAGGTCGCGCTCCAACGAGAGGAAGCCCAGCCCGACCGTCGCCGCCAGGATGCCCAGCGCCGCGCCGCGCCCCGGCGGGCGGCGCAGCAGCAATGTCGCCAGGACGGGCACGATGACCACGCTCAGCCCGGTGATGAAACCGGCCTTGGCCGTGGTCGTCGCCTGCAAGCCAATCGTCTGGAAGACGTAGCCGCCGGCCAGCCACACCCCGATCAGCGCGCCAGCGCGCAACTCCGCCCGCGTCACCGCGCGCACGCGGCGGTGGAACAGCACCGCCAGCAGAATCGCCGCCAGGGTGAAGCGCCAGGCGACGAAGGTCAGCGGCGCAGCGTCGTCCAGCGCGTTCTGGACGATGACGAAGGTTGATCCCCAGATCAGGGCGACGAAGCCCAGGGTGAGGTCGGCCTGCCAGCGGGTCATGCGCGCCTACATCGCCCGTGCCAGGATCGCGCGTAGCTCGTCATCGCTCAGGGCAACCGGGTTGCCCTTCATGGAACTGGAGCGCCTCGCCGCCGGAATCAATGTGTCGAAGGCCGCTTCGTTGAGGCCATACGCAGCCAGGCCGGGCACGCTCAAATCCGCTACCAGATCGTGCACCCAGGCGACGCCCTCATCGGCGGAGGCGCGCGCGTTGCCGGTCAGCAGGCGGGCGATCTCCTCGTAGCGGCGCAGCGAGGGGTGTTGCGGCGCGCGGGCGCGCAGGGCGGCGACGTTGGCGGCCATGACGTGCGGCAGCAGCGCCGCGCAAACAGCCCCATGCGGCGCGTCGAACATGCCGCCGAACGGCCCGGCGAAGCCATGCACCGCGCCCAGTCTGGCGTTGGCCAGGGCCAGCCCACCGCATAGCGCGGCGAAGGCCATGTCCGCGCGAGCTTCACTGTCGTCGCCCCGCGCGACGGCGCGGCGTAGCGCGCGCCCCGCCCGCGTGATTCCTTCGCGGCAGATGGCATCGGTCAGCGGGTTAGCGGCGGAGGTGACGAACGGCTCGATGACCTGGGTCAGCGCGTCCAGCCCCGTGTAGGCGGTGATGGCCGGGGGCAGGCCATAGGTCAGTTCCGGGTCTACCAGGGCGACGGCGGGCAGCATCCGCGGCGAGCGCAGGCTGACCTTGACGTGGTGCTCCGGCGAGGCCAGCACCGCGTTGCGCGTGACCTCGCTGCCCGTCCCGGCGGTGGTGGGGATGGCGATGACCGGCGCGGCGGCGTTGGGCAGTGGCTGGCCGCGCCCGATCACTTCCAGGTAGTCGAAAGGGTCGCCGGGGTTGGTCAGCAGGGCGGCGATGGCTTTGCCCGCGTCTATGACGCTGCCGCCGCCGAAGGCGATTACCAGCTCAGCGCCCAGCTCGCGGGCGCGTCCCGTGCCCGCCAGGGCCAGGTCAACGGTCGGTTCGTGGGCGACGGCGAACGTCTCATAGGCGACGCCCGCCGCGTCCAGCCGGGCCAGTAGCGGAGCGGCCCGCTCCGCCGAG
>JAGPFT010000156.1 GCA_018056405.1 Anaerolineae bacterium | reverse complement strand
CCCTCGTTCCAGGTACGGCACCACTTCCAGCAACGCGCCGACGCGCTGCGCGCGGTTGGGCACGGCGCGGGCAGTCGCCAGCGCCTCGTCGCGCAACTGCACCGGATAGCGGGGCAGCAATGCCGCCGGCACGTGCATCCGGTCATACGGCGACTCGATGTCCCGCGCTGCCGTAACCGCCCCTTCCAGCAGCGCAGCGGGCAGTACGGGCGCAATCGCCGCCAGCGCGCTCGCCCGGTGATGGGCGGGGCGGGGTGCGCGCGCCAGATCGAGCGTCTCCCGCCCGGCACGCTCCGCCTCCTCGCCCGCCAGACGCGGCAGCAGCGCGCCCAGCACGAAGGCACCTTCCAGCGGGTCTTGGAGTGTGTGCGCGCAGGCCAGCGCATCGGCAAGCTGATCGTCAGGCAAGTAGGGAGCCAGGCTGACCAGCGCCTGCGCCCGCACACTATCCTCCGCCACCGCACCCGCTGATTCCAGCGCCGCGTTCAGGGCGCGAGGCCGCTGCGCGTCCGGCAGGTGGGGGGCCAGGTCCACCAGCGCGGCAACGCGCGCTTCCTCCGGCGCGGCGGCCAGCGCCGCCTCCAGCGCCTCGTCGAAGGCGGTCAGGCGGGCGACCGGCGCGAGGTAGGGGGCGATAGCCCCCAACGCCAGCGCCCGCGCGCCCGGCGCGGCCAGTTCGCGGGCCATGCCGAAGGCGGCAACTTGCAGCTCCGGCGGCAGGTGCGGGGCCAGGCGCGCCAGCGCCCGCGCGCGCTCGTCCGCGTCGCCAATGCTCTTCAGCGCCAGCAGCGCCTCGCCGAGCAACTCCGGCGACAGCGTGGGCGCGAGCGCTGCAAACGCGCGCGCTCGATCTCCCTCGCGGGCAATGGTGAACAGCACCCGCATCGCCTGGCGCAGGCCGTCCGGCATATGTTGGAGCGGCCCGACGGCTTCCACGCCAGGGGCGAGGGCGATCAGGGCGGCGGAGCGCGCGTCGTCGCCGCTGATGCCGGCGATGGCGTTCAGGGCGTCTACCAGCGCCCGCGCCTGCACCGGCGGCGTCAGGTAGGGCAGCATCCGCCCCAGGAGCAGCGCGCGCGCCTCCGGCGAGTCCAGTTCCCCGGCGATAGCCAGCAACGGGGCGTGAAACTCGGCGGGCAGATGCGGCGGCAGGGCGGCCAGGGCAGTGGCGCGGGCCAGGTCGCTAGGGATGCGCCGGGCCGTCTCGAAGGCGTGGGTGACGGCGACCGGCTGCCATTCAGGGGACAGATGCTCGGCCAGCGCGCCCAGCGCGCGCACCCGCGACGCCGGGTCGCCGATGGCCTGCGCCGCTTCCAGCGCGCGCCCCTGCAACGCCGGCAGGGGGCGCTCGCGGTCGTTGGCCCCCAGGTGCGGAGCCAACGCCAGCAACACCGCAGCACGCTCAACGGGAACCAGCGGTGCCGGGTGCGCGGCGAGCGTCACCTCGACCAGGGCGAGGGCGTCCGGCACCAGGCCGGCCCGTTCCAGGTGCGGGGCCAGGTGCGCCAGGCTGCGCGCCCGCAGCGCCGCATCGTCGAGGGCGTCTACCGCCGCCCATAGCTCGGCCAGCGCGTCCGCTGGCAGGGACTCCGCCAGCCGGGCGAGCGCCGTCAGCGCCCGCGCCGGAGAATCGGCGGCGTGTGGCGCGCAGTGGGCGGCCAGCGCCAGCAGATGGCGCACCTGCAGCGCAGCCATGCCCGGCCCGCCGAGCAGCGCAACATCGAGCAGGCGGGCAAGGTCTTGTTCTCGCGTGGCGGGGATGGTGTCCAGATCGTCGTCGGGGATGCGTTCGCGGGCCAGGGCGATCTGCCCGACGGCCAGGCGCAGCGGCGGCGACTGGCGCAGTTCCGCTGCCAGCACGTGGAAAAGCACCTGGGCTTCGGCAGCCAGGGGTACGCCTTCGCCGGGTGGCAGGTCAAGCATCTGCGCCCAACGCGCGCCCACTGCCTCGTAGTCCGGTGACTGCTCCGGCGCGAACAGCTTGAGCAGCTCGCCCACCACCGCAGGATCGGCCAGGGCGTGCTCGCGCATCAGCCCGCGTACCAGCGGAGCCTTGTCCTGCGCCGCGTAACTGCTCAGCGCCGCCTGCAACGCTGCCCAATAAGCGCGGCGCAGTGTCCCCCGGTGGAAGAGCGAATCGAAGGTATCGCCGGGGAAGAGCGCGCTCAGCGCGTCCACGAACACCTCGGCGGCGCTGGCGATTTGCTGGGTGGTGTAGATGGCGTCGGCCTGGATCATGGCAGCTTCACCCCGGCGCACTGAGCGCATAATGGCCTGTGCCCCCAGTATATAGCGGGGAGACTTGGCGCGCAGCGTGACTGGAGTCCTAGCGCGGGCAAGCCTCACCCCCCCCCGGCCTGCTGACGCGGGCCTCGCCGCCCCCTCTCCACGTCGTGGCTGAGGGGGCAAGCCGAGCGGGGCGAGGCCAGGGGGTGAGGTAAGGCGGGCGTGAGGGAGGGGCGCGCCCCGCAGGAGACTTCGGAAGTCTTCGAAGACTTCCGAAGTCTGGTTCTTGGCCGAGCGCAGCGTGACTGGAGTCCTAGCGCGGGCAAGCCTCCCCCCCGCTCGGCCTGCTGACGCGGGCCTCGCGCCCCCTTTCCACGACGTGGCTGAGGGGGCAAGCCGAGCGGGGCGAGGCTGGGGGTGAGGTAAGGCGGGCGTGAGGGAGGGGCGCGCCCCGCAGGAGACTTCGGAAGTCTTCGAAGACTTCCGAAGTCTGGTTCTTGGCCGAGCGCAGCGAGGCTGGGGGTGAGGCTTGCCGGCAGCAGCAGGGGGTTGCCGGCACCCTTTGCACGCATCCGCTATGCGGGCAGCGGCGCGCCCTCTGGCCGAATCCGAGTATAATCGGGGGAGACTGGCGCGGTTGGCAGGCACGCCGGGGAAAAGCCCATGCGTCGCAAGATCACCTACGATCCCCAGCGGGATTATTACGCCATCCTCGGCATCCCCCCGCACGCCAGCGCCCTGCACATCCGCCAGGCGTACCGGCGCTGCGTCCGCGAGGTGCACCCTGACCTCAACCCGGAGCGCGCCGGCTGGGCAACGCAGCAGCTCAAACTGGTCAATGAAGCGTATCAGGTGCTGCGCGAGCCGGTGCTGCGCCAGCAATACGATCAACTTCGGGAGGGGCGCGTCGCCGCCCGCTCACCGTACAACTGGCGCGAGAGCAGCGCCTACCGCCGCCCGGCGGCCCCGCCCGACCGCCCCTGGTGGCAACAGGCTGCCGAGCAAACGGCCCGTAGCGGCGTATCGAGCGCGAGGATGGCGGCAAGCGACTCCCGTGCCGCCACGCCAGAGCAGGCTTCCTGGCTGCGCGTTTCGGTCTGGCTGCGGCGGCTGCATCTGGGCGGGCTGGAAGCCACGTGGCTGACGCTGGTCGGCTTGTGGCGCAGCCCCTACGCCTGGTTGCTGGGGATGCTGGCGGCGGTGCTTGCGCTCAATGTCGCCTTCATCGTCTACGCCTTGCTCACTCCTGGCTGGCGCGCCGACTTCCCCGGCCTGCCCGGCCTGTTCGTCCGCGCGCCGACGCTCACGCCGTCGCCCACCCTCGTGCTGCCCACAGCCACACCCGACCACCTCAACCAGGACTGCCCCGATCCCGCTGTGGTGATCAGCAAGCCGGCGTCCGGCGACCTGGTGGGCGATACTCTCACCGTCTTCGGCACAGTCAACCCGCCAACTCTGTGGGCCTATACCATTGAGATCGGCTACCTGGGGCGCATCCTGGTGCTGGGGGCGTTGCCAGCGCGCTGGGAAGTTGTGCGCGCCCCGCCGCCCAATCAGCGCGACGCCGAGCCGCCCGTCACTGACGCGCCGCTGACCACCACGCCCCTTGACCTGACGGGCCGGCCCGATGGCTATTACGCCATCCGGCTGCGCGCGGTACAGCGGTACGGCGTCGAACTGCCCACCTGCGATGTGGTGGTGCGACGCTAGAGGGTGTTACCCCTATCCCCCGGCCCCCCCTTCCCCGCAAGCAGAGTTCAGGGGCGGACAGCAGCGTGAGAAGCATTGGGAGGGCGACCGATCAACCGCACCACCTGGCGACCTCCCACTTTTTGCCCTGGCGCAATCTGGGAGTACACTGGGGCCACACCCTGCCTCGCCCTGGCGCTGGCAGGATTACTTTCAAGGGCGCGGAGTGATGAGGAACAGCATGGCAGCAGCGCATAGTACACCGACCAAAGTCCTGGTGACCGGAGCAGGCGGCTTCATCGGCCATCACCTGGTCACGTTTCTCAAGGCACGCGGCTACTGGGTACGCGGCGTAGACCTCAAGCATCCAGAGTTCGCGCCGACCGATGCCGACGAATTCGAAGTGCTCGATCTGCGGCGTTGGGACGCCTGCTTGCAAGCGACGCGCGGCGTGCACGAGGTCTACGCGCTGGCGGCGGACATGGGAGGCATGGGCTTCATCTCGTCCAACCACGCCCAAATCCTGCGCAACAACGCCCTGATCAACCTGCACACCATCGAGGCGGCGCGGGTCAACGGTGTGGCGCGCTACTTCTTCACGTCGTCGGCCTGCGTCTACCCTGAGTATTTGCAGATGGACGCCAACGTGACGCCGCTGAAGGAAGAGGATGTCTATCCCGCGCAGCCGCAGGACGCCTACGGTTGGGAGAAGCTGATCGGCGAGCACCTGTGCCGCCACTACCGCGAGGATTTCGGGCTGGAGACGCGCATCGTGCGCTTCCACAACATCTTCGGGCCGTTGGGGACGTGGGACGGCGGGCGCGAGAAGGCCCCCGCCGCCATGTGCCGCAAGATCGCCAGGGCCAAGCTGACCGGCGACCCGACCGTCGAGATTTGGGGCGATGGCGAGCAGACACGCTCCTTCTGCTACATTGACGACTGCCTGACCGGCATCTACAAACTGATGCGCTCGGACTATCACGAACCGCTCAACCTGGGCCAGGATCGCATGGTGACGGTCAACCAGCTTGCCGACATCATCGCCGAGATCGCCGGCGTGTCCATCGTCAAGAAGCACGTGCCCGGCCCGCAGGGCGTGCGCGGGCGCAACTCCGACAACACGCGGCTACGCCAGGTGCTCGGCTGGTCGCCGGAGATTTCGCTCGAAGCGGGCCTGGCCAAGACCTATGCGTGGATCGAGGGTGAAGTCCGCGCCAGGCTGGGAGCCTAGCGGAGTTTCGGCGCAAGAACCGCATACGCTGGACAGGGGGGCTTCCGAAGTCTTGTGCAGACTTCGGAAGTCTGTTTGTGGGTACCGGTGCAGGCGGGGCCGCTAAGCGCTGGTGCGCAATCAGCCCCCCGCCCGGTGCGCGGCGATCAGGTCGCGGTAGAAGAGCGCGCTGCGCTTGGGCGTGCGAACCAGCGTTTTGTAGTCCACGTGGACGATCCCGAAGCGCTTAAGGTAGCCCCTGGCCCACTCGAAGTTGTCCAGCAGGCTCCAGGCGAAGTAGCCCTTCAGCGGGACGCCCTCGGCAATGGCGGCGGCGCAGGCGTCAAGGTACTGCCGGTAGTAATCCACGCGCTGCGGGTCCTCAACCACGCCATTGACCGGATCCGGATCGTCAAAAGCAGCGCCGTTCTCGGTGATGTAGATCGCCGGCGGCGCGTAGTCGCGCGTCACGCGCACCGCCAGTGCGCGCAGCCCCTCCGGGTAAACCTCCCAGTTCATCGCTGTGCGCGCGCCGCCCGCCGGACGCACGCTGCGCGCGTAGAAGGGGCCTTCCTCGCTGGCGGTGATGACCTGGCGCGTGTAGTTGTTGATCCCCAGGAAATCCAGCGGCACCGCAGCAGCACTGATGTCCTGCGGCGTAATGCGCTCCAATGCCGGTTCCACCAACGCTACCACGTCCTGCGGATAGCACCCGTGAAATACCGCGTCGAGGAACCAGCGGTTCAGATAGCCGTCTTGTCGGCGCGCGGCCTGGCGGTCAGCCTCACTTTGGGTAGCCGGCTCCACGTGATCGAGGTTGAGGGTGATGCCCACCTGCGCGCCGGGCACATTCTGGCGGATGGCAGGCACAGCGGCCCCATGCGAGAGCAGCAGGTGATGGGCAACGGTGTAGGCGGCGGTCAGGCTGCGCTGGCCGGGCGCGTGCTCGCCGGTGTAGTTGCCCAGGAAGGCGATCACCCAGGGTTCGTTGTGAGTGATCCAGTGTTTCACGCGGTCTCCCAGGCGCGCGGCCATCAGCGCGGCGTAGTCGCAGAACCAGCCCACGCTGTCCGGATTCTCCCAGCCGCCCCGCTCTTGCAGCGCCTGAGGCAAGTCCCAGTGGTAAAGCGTGACAAACGGCGTGATGTTGTGGCGCAGCAGCTCATCCACCAGGCGGTCGTAGAAGTCCAGCCCGGCAGGGTTGGTCGGGCCGGTTCCGGCGGGGATGACGCGCGGCCAGGCAATCGAGAAGCGGTAGGCGTCCAGGCCCAGGCCGGCCATAAGCGCCACATCTTCGCGGTAGCGATGATAATGATCGCAGGTCACATCCCCGTTTGAACCGTCGTCAATGGTTCCAGGCGTGTGCGTGAAGCGATGCCAGATGCACTCCCCGCGCCCATCTTGCAAGACCGCCCCTTCGATCTGGTAGCTGGATGTGGCAGCGCCCCAGACGAACTCTTTTGGAAACACTTTGACTCTCTCCTTTGACGACGAGACCCCAGACCGAACGCACCCACACAGTCTGCTTCGCTGTACGACGCTCAAGCGGGGTGATAATAGCACGGCTCAGCCAGTGCATCAATGGGGTGTGTGCAAAGAAGGGACGGGTGCATTCGCTTTTTGGGGCAGTGATCTTGAGCCGCTGAGATGACGAGGGCGCGGAGGGGAAAGTCGGAAAAGCTCTGAGGCTTTCTCTGCGACCACTGCGCGCTCTGTGATGGACCGGTTGAGA
>JAGPFT010000155.1 GCA_018056405.1 Anaerolineae bacterium | reverse complement strand
GTACCGGCCAGAATCGTGAGAAACGCGCTGGCAGAAATGAACTGGCGGAAGAACTGCCAGCCATATAGACTGACGACTCCGAACCATACCACCGCGCCGGCGAACAGAGTGCCCAGGCCAATCCAATTCACGTGGCGGCGCACCGGACAGAGCATCAGCAGTGCCAGTCCCGCTGCACCTGTCTGCCAGATCAGGTCGCGGTTAGCCGGTTGAAGAACGCTCTGGGTCAGATTCCTCCGCAGAATCTCGACGCTTGGCACGCCCAGCTTACTGGATGCCGCGCTCCAGTCCGGCGATTCGTGGGCTTCGGTGGCAGGATAGATCGCCACCAGCCAGAATCCGAATAAGGCCAGCGCCAGGAGGTTGTAGCCGAAATTGACCCAGATGCGGCGCTGGTCAGACAGCGAACGCAGTCGCAACAGGGGAATGAGCAGGACAATAGGCACGATCACGATGGCCTGATACTTGAAGACAACGGCCAACATGCTGGCGAATACGCCCCAGCTTGTCCAGCGGTCGCGGTCATGCAGAGTCCCGGAAATTGCCCAGAACAGTGCCAGCACAGCAAAGAACGTCACATAGGGATCAGCCGTGGCAAAGCGACTATGCTCGACGACTCGTGGAGACACAGTCCACAACCACGCCGCAATGAGTCCAGCCAATGGTGTTGCCACGCGGTAGCCCAGCAGACCTATCACCAGGATAGTCATGACGCTCACCGTTACTGACAACAGGCGCGCCAACCACAGGATAGTCGAAGGGGGCTGGTCGGGGTTCTGAAAAGCTCGTTCTAGGAGGAGATGAACGGTGATAATGCCCGGCGGGTAGCCATGCATCCCCAGGGGCTTGGCCGACCCGAAGTCAATCACCATGCGCGCAGCAAGATTGTAGGCTGGTTCATCCACATGATCGATATACGGCAGGCTAAAGTCGTAACCAGGGTATCGTAACCCTGCTGCCACGAGCAGGATAGCCAGCATCGCGTACCACCAAGCACGAGATGGCCACACCGCTGAAGAACGCGAGGTCCAGACTGCCACGAAAGGCCTCCTCCGATTCGAGCGCGATTCCACCATTGTAACGATATGGCTGGCACACCCCCAAAAGACCAGTTGGCTCGCAGGGGTTTCCGCCCGACAACCGAAATGTGATTGTCCTCGAAACTGGCAGGATATTCTCTGTTTTGCCAAAGGAGTATACCATGCCCACCCTTTTCCGCTACGACCCGGCCCTGCTAGCCCGCTTCCCGGCCATTCGCGGCGGGGTGATCGTCGCCCGCAACCTGCGCAACGGCCCCACGCCGCCCGCGCTCGCCGCCGCTTTCGCCGCCGAGCAGCGCGCAGCCCTGGCCCGCCTGGGCGACACCCCGCTCAGCGACGTACCCAGCTTGGCCGCCTGGCGGCGGGCGTTCAGCGCCTTCGGCGTCAAGCCGACCCAGTATCGCAGCGCCGCCGAAGCCCTGCTGCGCCGCCTGACCAAGCACGGCGACATCCCCTCCGTCAATCTGCTGGTAGACCTGGGCAACTTGGTCAGCATCCGCTACGCCTTGCCGGTAGCTGTCTTCGACCTGCGCGCCACAACCGGCACGGTGACCGTGCGCTTCGCTGCCGGCGACGAGCGCTTCACCGACCTGGGGACAGACGAGATCGCGCACCCCGACCCCGGCGAAGTGATCTTCGTGGACGAAGCAGGACTGATCAGCGCGCGGCGTTGGTGCTGGCGGCAGAGCGACCCAAGCGCCGCCCGCGAAGACACCACCGAGGCGCTGATCACCGTCGAGGGGCACCACGCGAGCGCCGAAGCCGACGTGCGCGCCGCGCTGCAAGACCTGCGCGCCCTGCTCAGGGAGTACGTGCCCGGCGCAACCCTGCACGCCGCCCTGCTCTCGCCGGCGACTCCGGCCCTGGACATCCCGGAGAGCTGAGGCGGCTTCAGTTGCCTGGCGAGCCGTAGACGGTAGTGCTCAGCCGCTCAAGCTCCTCGGCGCTCAGGAATCCGTCCGCCGCGCCGGTCGTGCCAATTTTGTACGAGGCGAAGACCATCGCCCGGCGGATGGCCAGATAGGGATCGCCCGTCGCCGCATAGACGTGCACGAAGCTGGAGAACAGGGCGTCCCCGGCCCCGATGGTACTGACGACCGGGCGCGTGTACACGGCGGGCACGCGCTCAAGAAAGCTGTCGCCGCGCACGGCCAGTAGCGCCCCCTGCATCCCGCGACCGATCACCACGACCGGTGCATCGTAGCGATTCCACAGCGCGCGCACCCAGTCCTCCGGCGCGCAGGGCAGCTTCTCATCGCTCATGAACAGCACCGATGCGGCGTGCATCCAGTCGGCATTGTAGGCGTCGTCCGGGTCGGCGATGGTGTGCACGTCGGTGGCGATGGGCACGCCGCGCGCCTGCATCGCGCCGAGCATGGGCCGCGCGAAGTTGATGTTGCACAGCACGGCCAGCGTCACGTCGCGCGCCGCCGCCTCAAACAGCGCCTCCGGGTAAGTTCGCTCCTGTAAGTCCTTCAAGTCCACATAAATCATGCGCCGCCCGTCCGCGTCATAGAGGATCACCGAGCGGGCCGTGCGCTCGATCTCCTGCACGACGAAGGCGCTCGATAGCCCGTCGGCGCGAAGCTGCTCCAACACCAACGACGCGCCCAGGTCGCGCCCGATGAGGGACAGAAAGCGCACCGGATTGCCCAGCGATGCCAGCGCCTTGGCCACGTTGTAGCCCACGCCAGACACGCTCGCATCCACGCCGAAGAAGGGGTAGCACACCGGCGCGTAGGCGATGGGGAAGCCCTCCACGCGCAGAGTCGTCTCGATGTTAGTCAGTCCGGCGACGAGCACAGCGCCCATTCCCAGCCATTCTCCTTCAACAAAACGGGCCAGGAAACATCCTGGCCCACCCATGATCCTGCTTTGCCGCACGGATTAGTAGCGGAAGATGGCCGCCACCAGATCGCCGCCGGGCATCTGCGCCGGGTCAATCACGTAGACGGTACCGCCGTTGGCGACCGTCCGGGCCGCCGCCAGGTCTATCAGGTCGTGATCGCCGGGCTGCTCCGAGGGGTGAACGTGCACCTTGTGACTGTGCGCGCGGTACACGCCCCACTTCTGCACACCACGCGGGACAAATAGCGTCGCAACACGCCCCTCGTGCGCCGCCTGCACGATGTCCTTCAACGTGTGCGAGGCGCGCGGGTCGTCGCGCCCATCCAGTTCGTAGTAGAGCGCCACCTGCTCGCTCTGGGCTTTGGCAAAGAACGGCATCACCACTGCCCAGGCACGCTGGTGTAGCTCCTTTGCGCTGAGCGTGTCTGGATTGCCGATCACGCCCTGCGCCACCAGATACGGATAGGTGTTCGCCTCGCGGTAGATCGGCAACAAGTAATCCACGCCGGCCAATACCAGGGGAACGTGCTTGTCAACAATCAGATCGCGCAGCCCGCGATCCACCGCCTGGAAGTAACGCAACAGATCGGGCTTGGCTGTCACCTCGGGGCCGCCATGCCCGTGAAAGACCGCCACGCCCGTGCTGCCCACTGCGCGCGCCCGCACCTGACGCTCCGGCTGATCATATTGCAGCGCCTCAGCCATGCTGGTCGGGACGCCGGGCAACTCGATCTCCGTCACGCTGTCGCGCGTTCCCTCCAGCAGGCGCACCCGATCCCGGCTGAGGGCGAGCACCAGGAAACACCCATCCCCGCTGAACAGGGGCAGCAGCGGCTTGACATAAAACCGGCGCTTGGCCGTCACTCTCTCTTCAAATGAGATAGGCAGGCGATAGTAGCTAAAGTGATCAGGGGCGACAAAAACGGCCAGTCCATCGCTCTGTTGCCGCCACAAGTCGGCATCGTCCAACATCGCTACCGCCGGCGCCAGCAGGCGCTCGGCATCGGGCACGCGCACTTGCAGTTTGGCCAACCGCTCCTCGGCTTGGCGAAGTAAGTTTCTGAACCGGATCGTGTTCTGCTGCACCTCCGTCCCCGCTCGCACAGTGGGCATGTAAAGAGAGACGCACCATTCATCTTCCACATCGATCAGGTCAAGCAAATTACTTCGGGTCAACGAGTCCATATACCGGCTCCTTTCCTTATCTAAAGGATAATGGAGTTTCATAGGCAACGCCAAACGTTTCAGAAGAATTTCACGTCTGGAGCAGCACAGTGCCACATGGACGCGGGGCCGCAGAGGAAGGTCTGGCCGGTCAAAGAGTCTGCACGAGAGTGCGCACGCTCAGGAGGATGATGAGCAGCCCCACCGCCCCCATGAGCTTGCGCGGGGACAGGCGGCGGCAGACAACGGCGGCCAGAGGTGCCGCCACCACACCGCCAGCAATCAGCCCTATGATGATGTCCAGGTTGGTCAGGCGGATGGTGAGCAGAAAGACCACTGACTCTGAGATGGTGACGAAGAACTCGGCCAGGTTCACCGAGCCAATGGAGATGCGCGGGTTGTGACCGTTCGCCACCAGCGTCGTGGTCACGATTGGCCCCCACCCGCCACCGCCAATCGCGTCGAAGAAGCCGCCGATGATGCCCAGCGGAGCCACCCGTTTGAGCGGGCCGCTTGGCCCCTGCTTGCGCAGCGCCTTCCACAGAATCCGCAGGCCCATGAGAATCAGATACGCCGAGACGAACGGTTCGATCTTGTCACCGGGAAGCTCGCTCAGCACATAGGCCCCCAGCACGCCGCCGATCACGCCTGGGACAGCCAGGCGGCGGAACAATGCGCGATCCACGTTGCCGAGCTTGAGATGAGAGAGGCCCGACACCAGCGTGGTGAAGACTTCGGCCATGTGTACGCTGGCGCTGGCCACCGCCGGCCCCACACCGCTGCTGAGCAGGAACGTGGTAGAGCTTACGCCGTAAGCCATACCCAACGCCCCGTCAATGATCTGGGCGGCGAAACCTACCAGCATGTAGAGAAGAAAGTCTTCCGGCATGAAATCCGCTCCCCGTCGTTCCAGCAGCGAGAACTGGGCAAGTCTGCGCCCAATATAGAGGCAGCTTGCAGAATTGTAGCAGGTACTACTATGCTGTCAAAAACGAGGCGCGCCGTCCCTTTTGTCCTTTCGCCCACTTCTGTGGCACAATAAGACCAACCTCAAGCCGTACAGTCTGTGAGTCCCGTCCGCACGTGTAAAGAACGGAAGGTTTGCCGTGCCTGCACAAGAAAAACTCACCCCAAACGAACAGCGCCTGGCTTATTTGACTGGACTGGGCATCGCCGTCACCCTTGTAGCGCTGCTACTCATCGGCCTGGGCACCATAGAGAACGCCGACATCACCACCAGCCTCTTGATCGTCGGCCTCGCCCTGATCGTTCTCGGCGTGGGCGGCTGGCTGATCATGGTGCGCCCCTGGGAACACTTCGATGACCTGAAGACCCCCCACTACACAGGCCATGAAGCCCATGCGCCCACCGAAGAAGCTACGCCCGTCTCCAGGGAGACGGCAGTGCCGCAGGTTGCCCCGGTCGAAGAGGCTGCGCCTGTCGTCGAAGCAGTAGCCGAGCCGGAGCCTGCTCCGGCGGAGGAAGCAGCGCCCGTGCCCCCAGCAGTGACAGCGCCGGACGATCTGACCCTGATCGAGGGCATTGGCCCTAAGTCCGCCGCCGCGCTCAACGAGAACGGGATCACGACCTTCGCCCAGGTTGCAGCCATGACCGCTGAGCAGCTTGAACAGATCATCAAGGGGCACGGCGTTCGCCTGGTGGGCAGCGCCGTGAACTGGCCGAAGCAAGCCGCGCTGGCCGCCGCTGGCGACTTTGAAGCGCTTGCCGAGCTACAGGCCAAACTCAAGAGGAGAATCTAGCCAGACGCAGAAGCGGTCTCGCGCCACACTCCGGCACAACACGGGCGCGTTCGGATATTGAAGAAAGGCATCACCGCAGAGAGCGCGGAAAAAGCAAAGTCTCTTCAAAGCTCTCCTCAAAGGTTCCCTCTGCGTCTCTGCGGTTCAGGGGGTCTCGCCCCAAGTCCGGCGGCACCCTTCAAAAAGGACGGCGCGAGTGTTCGCTCGCGCCGTGAGACTGTCTTCTTGTAGCAACGCCTCGCGCCGTCATTCCTGCGGGGCAAACTCTTGCTGGTACTGCGCCGCAACCCAGTCGTAGCTCGCCCGCAGTGGCGGCTCCAACGCTTGCCAGAACGCGCTCAGGGGCGGCCCGGTCACGACCGAGAGCGGCAAGCGCGTCGTGTTCGGGTAGGCGCAGCGGTAGATGACAATCTGCTCGATCTCGTCCACCTGCCAGCAGTGCTTGTCCACAAACTCGAAGATCGGGTCGAGGTTAGCCACATCGCGGCGGCCCCCCTCACCCCACCATTCGATGCGCCGCACCGGGTCCAGCGGCGGGATGCGGTCGCCATCCACCAGCGTACTGTCCACGATGATCGCCGGCTTGCCGCGCTGCAAGTCGCGCACCGCTTCCAGGATGTACTCGTCCGATAGCTCGTCGGGCACGATCAGCGGATAGCCGTAGTGGAACTGCGTGGGACTGCGCCGGTCGGCCAGAAAATTGACAACCGTATTCGCGCCCCACACCAGCACTGTGTCGTGCGGATCGGTGCGCTCCGCTACGTAAGTGACCACCTCTTGCTGGCGGGCTGGCCCGGCGATCTGCGTCTCGGCCAACAAGACGCGCACCACCGTCGCCACCACCGGCACGCCAAGCAGCAGCACGGCCAGGTAGACACGCAGCCACGACCACATCTTGCGCCGGCGGCCGGCAGACTGGGCGATGCGCTGCGCCATCACCGGCAGGCTCATCGTTGTCAGCAGGGTCATGGCCGGAATCAGCGTGACGTAGTAATGCGCGTAGCCGCGGTTGGTGATGTTGGACAGAATCATGTCCACAAAGAAGGTCAGCA
>JAGPFT010000154.1 GCA_018056405.1 Anaerolineae bacterium | reverse complement strand
CCTCGTCGGATAAACCCTTCGACTTCGGCGCGTTCTTCATCGCTCAGCTTGATCATGGGTTACGCTCCTTTTTCCTCCAGCATAACCCTTTTCGCTCCTAACTCCTAATTGATCTGACCACTAGCTCAGGTAATCCCGCAGGTTGTGCGCCAGGCGTGGGTGACGCAAGCGGCGCAGCGCCTCTTTTTCAAGCTGGCGGATGCGCTCGCGGCTGAGGCCGAACTTGTTGGCGATCTCCTCTAGCGTGTGCGGCTCACCACCGCCCAGCCCAAAGCGCAGACGTAAAATGTGGCTCTGGCGCGGCGTTAGCTCGCTGAGCACTTCCTCGATGGTCTCTTGCAGCAAATGCTGCGTGGCCGCCTCGACGGGGCTAGGCGAGTCCTGGTCTTCAATGAAATCGCCGAACTCGCTGTCGCCGTCGTCACCGACGGGGCGCTCCAGGGCGATGGCGTGCTGACTAGCGTCCATCATGCCGCGCACGCTTTCCGGGGGTAGCTCCATCTCCTTGGCGATCTCTTCGGGAGTGGGGCGGTGGCCGAGCGACTGCTCCAACACCTGGGCAGTGCGGTACATCTGGCGGATGCGCTCGGTCATGTGCAGCGGGATGCGGATGGTGCGCGTCTTCTGGGCCAGCGCGCGGGTGATCGCCTGGCGAATCCACCACGTGGCATAGGTGCTGAAGCGATTACCGCGCTTGTAGTCGTATTTGTCCACCGCGCGCATCAGCCCGACATTGCCTTCCTGGATCAGGTCGGGGAAGGGCAGGCCCTGGCCCATGTAGCGCTTGGCGATGCTGACCACCAGGCGCGTGTTAGCACGACCCAGGTGCTCACGCGCCGCCTGGCCGTCGTCCACCAGGCGAGTGAGCCACTCTCGCTCGTGGGGGGGCAACAAGGGATCGCACAAGCGCTCGGCGGCGCTACGGCCCAATTCAATGCGCTTGGCCAGGTCAATCTCTTCTTCGGCGGTCAGCAGGGGTTCCTGGGCCATCTGACGGAAATACAGCCCTACCGGGTCATCCGCTGAGACGGCATTGATGTCGCCGACGCCAGGATCGTGCGAGGTTTCTGCGGGTTGAAATTCGTCGTCTGGATCGTCTAGCTCATCGTGCGATTCGACTTCGTGTTGACGCAGCTCGATGCCCAATTCATCCAGCTCGTCGAGCACTACTTCTATGGCATTGACATCGTCGCTATCTTCATCCAGTAACTCCAACACATCTTCAAACGTGACATATCCTCGTTGGTCTGCGCGGTTCATCAGTTCCTGGATCACGTGAGTCCCGATGCCTCCTGAGGTCCTGCTGATCGCAACACAATGCCCCGCCTGATGGGAGAATGCACCAGGCGTGCCGGAACGTATCAGCCATAAGATTTTAGGAGCACGTTTCCAGATTATAACATGAATTACGTGGGCTTGGAAGTCCGGGACTCGAACTTTTGAGTGTAACGCGCTTCTACGAAAAAGGCGAAAACTCGTGCGCGTCGGGGTGCATTCGCTTTTTGGGGCAGTGATCTTGAGCCGCTGAGATGACGAGGGCGCGGAGGGGAAAGTCGGAAAAGCTCTGAGGCTTTCTCTGCGACCACTGCGCACTCTGTGATGGAGCGGTTGAGAAGCCCGCTGCGCGGGTGTACCTCACCCCTCAGTCCCCTCTCCACACGCGGAGAGGGGACTGAGGGGGGAGGCGTACGCAGCCAGGTTTAAGTTGGTGCATATGGGGCGTATCGCCATACGCCCCTACGGACCTCACCCTCGCTCGGCCCACTGACGCGGGCCTCGCTGCCCTCTCTCCACGTGGAGAGGGGGCGAGCCGAGCGCAGCGAGGATGGGGGTGAGGTAGAACAACGCGCACGTTTGATGCAATCGCCCTGGCACGTCGGCGATGGGCAAAACGTCTCAGGCGATGTGCCGTGCCTGGTTTATGCGTACCACTCTCTTTACAGGCTCAGGGGGCGCGTTCCTCACCGGGCGCAGGAGGAACCGCCGGGGGACGGGCCAGCGACCTGCGCCGGTAAAAGGCGCGGGCCGGCGCGCGATTGAGGTACCACAGCACGTACAGCGGCACAATAACCAGCCCCGGAAGCTGACAGCGCAGGTAACCGCGCAGCGCCGACTGTGCCTGCCCGCCGAAGATCGGGTCTTCTGGGGTGCGCACCGCCTCGACGACGCGATAGAGCGTGATGGCTGTCAGCGCCAGCAGCAGCGCGATCAGCACGAAGCGAATCTGGGGTGGGCGGCCCCACCAGGCCAGCGCGCAGACTACCAGCACCAGCGCGCCGACTGCGCCTTGCAGCCACGTCCAGGTGGTGATCGTCACTCCGCCGAGCAGAAAGGCTTCGTCGGCGGTCGCATCCAGCCGGTGGAGAAAATACACTTCCAGCAGCGGCACGACGCCGTATAGCGCCGCCGTCGCCACCAACGCCAGCGTCAAGCCGAGCGGTCGCGGCGCGCGCGCCGGGCGCTCAGCGGGCATGGCAGCGCCCTCGGCGCGTCAGCGGCCAACGTTCAACTCCGCACTTCACAATTCGCACTTCACAATTCGCAATTCGCAATCCGCAATTCGCAATCCCAAACAGCGCTCTCGGCACGCCAGTGGCCAGTCGCGCCAGATTCTCACAGTCTTTCCCCCTCGCGCCAGGCGCGAATGTCCTCGGCGTGTTCTTCCTCGTGCCAGACGGCGTTTTCAAGGATCAGGTAGCTGAGTGGCTCACCTTCCATCCAGGGAAAGCGCCGGTTATCATCCAGGGTGCGGTTGTCGAGGGCGGCGACGGCTTCGAGCAGGTGCTTGTGCACGCCGTGGAAATCCTCCAGCACAGCGGTGAGGGGGCGCGGCGCGTTGGTGCGATATTGCTCGGCATTCCATTCGTCAATGTCCTCGATCTCGACAATGTGCGGGGGTCGCCCCCCGCTCTGCGGCAAATGGGCCAGCGCCGTCACTAACTCAGCTTCCCACGAAACCAGGTGGGCCAGCACATCCTTGACCGACCAGATGCCCACCGCGCCGACGCGCAGCATATCCTCCTCGCTCAGCCCTTCAAGGGCGCTCAGCAACCGTTCGCGCGCGGCGCGCAGGTCCGCCAGTAGCTCCGCTTTAGGCATAGTGTGCCCCTTTCCAGGCCACCTGCCGTGTGCACAACCAACGAGCGCATTATAGCATCTTGCGTGGCGCTCGCTCAATGGGCGTATCAGGGAGGGGCACTGCGCTGCCGCGCCCTGGTTTACCTCACCCCCTGGCCTCGCTGCGCTCGGCCTTTCCCCCTCTCCACACGCGGCGAGGGGGCAACGAGGCGCGCCAGCGCCGAGCGGGGGTGAGGTTCACCAGCTCAGCCCCAGCCTCTTTTGATGCGATTACCCTGGGTACATGGGTGTGCGCTGCCGCGCCCTGGTTTACCTCACCCCCTAGCCTCGCTGCGCTCGGCCTTTCCCCCTCTCCGTCAACGGAGAGGGGGCGGCGAGGCGCGTCAGCGCCGAGCGGGGGTGAGGTTCACCAGCTCAGCCCCAGCCTCTTTTGATGCGATTACCCTGGGTACATGGGTGTGCGCTGCCGCGCCCCGGTTTACCTCACCCCCTGGCCTCGCTGCGCTCGGCCTTTCCCCCTCTCCACACGCGGCGAGGGGGCAACGAGGCGCGCCAGCGCCGAGCGGGGGTGAGGTTCACCAGCTCAGCCCCAGCCTCTTTTGATGCGATTACCCTGGGTACATGGGTGTGCGCTGCCGCGCCCTGGTTTACCTCACCCCCTGGCCTCGCTGCGCTCGGCCTTTCCCCCTCTCCGTCAACGGAGAGGGGGCAACGAGGCGCGCCAGCGCCGAGCGGGGGTGAGGTCAATGACACATAAGCCGAGGGCAAACTCGATTCGCCGCCCGCCGGCCATGTCCCCCTAATTATTGGGGGTTGGACTCGCCTGTACAGCGACCGCCACTTGCTCTAGAATCGCTGCCGAGTTTATCATGCAGCCAGAACCTACCGCCGGACCCTTCGGCGGTGCTGGGAGAGGAAAGGGACACCTCTGATGGGGGATGCACCCAAAAACAAGTGGTACGCCCTGTCGGTCGCAGAGGCGCTGAGCCGGCTTGGCACAGATGTCGAGCGCGGGCTGAGCGCGCAGGACGTGGCTCAGCGCCAGGCCCAATATGGCAAGAACGAGCTGCCCAGCGACACCGGCACGAGCGTCTGGCAACTGCTGATCAGCCAGTTCACCGATGTGATGGTCCTGGTGCTGATCGCCGCCGCCGCCATCTCAGTGATCATCGGCGATACCAAAGATGCCATCGTCATCCTGGCCATCGTCGTGCTCAACGCGGCGCTCGGCTTCTTCCAGGAATACCAGGCCGAGCAGGCCCTGGCTGCCCTCGGTGCCATGCAGACGCCGGTCGTGCGCGTCCGCCGTGACGGGCACGTGTTAGAGGTCAGCGCGACCGAGTTGGTGCCCGGCGACGTAGTGCTGCTCGAAGCCGGCGACCGCGTTCCCGCCGACGGTCGGCTGGTCGAAGCGGTCAACCTGCAAATTGACGAAGCGGCCTTGACCGGCGAGTCCCATGCGGTGGAAAAGAGCGTTGAGACTCTGGAGGACAGCGATCCTCCCCCCGCCATCGCTGACCGCACCAACATGGCCTACATGGGCACCGCCGTCACCTATGGCCGCGCGATCCTGGCCGTGACAGAGACCGGCCTCAAAACGCAGCTTGGCACCATCGCTGCCCTGTTGCAGCGGGTGGAGAAGGGGCGCACGCCGCTCCAGGAACGGCTGGAGCGCTTGGGGGTGATCCTGGCGGCGGGGGCGCTGATCATCTGCGCGGTGGTCTTCATCACGGGCGTGATTCGCGGCGAAGAGGTCGAGGAGATGCTGCTGACCGCCATCAGCCTGGCGGTGGCCGCCATCCCCGAAGGGTTGCCCGCCGTGATCACCATCGCGCTGGCGCTGGGCGCTCGCCGCATGATCCGCCGCCATGCCCTGATTCGCAAACTGCCCGCTGTCGAGACGCTCGGCTCGGTGTCGGTCATCTGCTCGGACAAGACGGGCACGTTGACCCGCAACGAGATGACTGTCACGCTGATCGGCCTGCCGGGACGCGACGACGTGACTGTGGGCGGCAGCGGATACACGCCCGTCGGCAACTTCTACGAAGGCAAGCGCGCGATCAATGTCGTAGACGACACGGCGTTGGCGCGCATCCTCAAGGCGGCAGCGCTGTGCACGGACGCCTACCTGGAGCAGGCGGAGGGCAACGGGCACTGGGAAGTCGTCGGCGACACAACCGAGGGGGCGCTGCTGGTCGCCGCGCGCAAAGCGGGCTGGAGCCGCTCCGTGCTCGAAGACACGTTGCCACGCCGGGCCGAGTTGCCCTTCTCCTCCGAGCGCAAGGCGATGACGACCATCCACCAACCCCAGGGGCGCTTCGCGGCGGCGCTCTTTGAGAACGCCCCCTACGTCTCCTTCACTAAAGGTGCGCCCGATCAGCTTGTCGCCTGGGCATCGGAGGAAATGATGCCTGACGGCCCCCAGCCGCTCACGCCGGAGCGCCGCCAGGCGTGGAGCCGCAAAATCGAGGACATGGCCAGCCAGGGCCTGCGCGTGATCGGCATCGGCTACCGCCCGCTGCAGGCCATCCCTGCCGAACTGACGTCCGAAGTCCTGGAGCGCGACCTGACCTTGCTCGGCCTGATCGGCATCGTGGACCCGCCGCGCCAGGAAGCGAAGGAGGCCGTCAAAGTGGCCGCCGATGCCGGCATCCGCACCGTCATGATCACCGGCGACCACAAGCTGACGGCCATCGCCATTGCCCGTCAGCTTGGCATCGCCGGGCCGAACGACCGCGCCCTGACCGGTGCCGAACTGGATCGCATGAGCGACGAAGCGCTGCGCGAGGTGGTGCTCGAAACGTCCGTCTACGCCCGCGTGTCGCCAGAGCACAAGCTGCGCGTGGTGGAGGCGCTGCAAGCACACGGCCAGATCGTGGCCATGACTGGCGACGGCGTGAACGACGCCCCGGCGCTCAAGCAGGCCAATATCGGTGTGGCCATGGGCATCACCGGCACCGACGTGAGCCAGGGCGCGGCAGACATGGTGCTCACCGACGACAACTTCGCCACCATCGTCGCCGCCATCGAAGAGGGCCGCACGATCTACGACAACATCCGCAAGTTCATCCGCTACCTGCTGAGCACCAACGCCGGTGAGATAGTGACCATGTTCGCCGCGTTGGTCTTCGCGCTGCGCGTGCCGCTGCTCGCCATCCAAATCCTGTGGATCAACCTGGTGACGGACGGCCTGCCGGCCATCGCCCTCGGCTTTGAGCCAAGCGAGCCGGACGTGATGAAGCGCAAGCCACGCCCGCCCCGCGAGAGCATCTTCGCGCAAGGTGTCGGGCCGCATATCCTCTGGGTCGGGCTGTGGATCGGCGTCGTCACGCTGCTTGGCTTTGTCTGGGCGCTGGATCGTCATGGTGGCAAGCTCTCGAATCCGCCTGACGAGACGCTGCTCATCGCGCGCACGATGGCCTTCACTATTCTGGCGCTGTCACAGGTGTTCGAAGTCTCGGCCATTCACGGCGGCGAGGCCTCGTTCCTGCGCGTGCCGCTCAGCCGCAACAAGCTGCTGTGGGTCGCGGTGCTGCTCACCGCTGTGTTGCAAATGCTGGTCGTGTACGCACCGTTCGCCCACGAAATCTTCGACACCACGTCGCTGGATGCCACCGAGTTGATCGTGGCCTGGCTGCTGGCTGGCTCGCTCTTCCCGGCGGTGGAGTTTGAGAAGTTCCTGCGCCGCCAGCGCACGCGGCGCAAGGCTGCGCAGAGTGCCGCCGCTGCCTGATGCGTGCCCTCACCCCTGCCCGGCCTCCTGACGCGGGCCTCGCGCCTCCTCTCC
>JAGPFT010000153.1 GCA_018056405.1 Anaerolineae bacterium | reverse complement strand
ATGTCCGCGCCAGAAGCCGTTTGAAAGCCTCACCCCCCGGCCCCCTCTCCACGTGGTGGAGAGGGGGAGTCATGGTGTGGTTACGTCCCCTCTCCGCGTGTGGAGAGGGGATGGAGGGGTGAGGTAAAGCCGCACGTCTCCCGTGTCGGGTTGGTATGACCCTACAGCGGGTGACACTCTGTTGCGCCCTTGCAAGGGCGGGTTTCAAAACCCGTCCCTACACCCCCGCCCGGCCTACCGACGCGGGCCTCGCCGCCCCCTCTCCGCAACGGAGAGGGGGCAAGCCGAGCGCAGCGAGGCTGGGGGTGAGGCCAGAGGGGAAATGCTTCGCCAGCCGATCAAAATCCCCCTCTCTAGCTCGGCTGGAGAGGGGGATGGAGGGGGTGAGGCGTAGGTCGGGCCGCGCTAGGCTGACTGGCCAGGCACGGCAGGCTCTGTCTCAGTCTCAGGCATCTGGAAGTCGAACAGGTTTCCCGAACCCGATCCCCGGTTCTGGCCACCGAAGTGCTTCTCTATGAACGGATGCTGGTCGAGGAACTGCTCCAGCGGGCCTTTCCAGTCGAAATCGCGCCCCTTGCTCCAGCCGGGCATGTTTTCCCACATCTCCGGCCAGCCCTCAAAGGGATGACCAGGTATCATCATCCCGCCCCACAACTGGACGCCGCTCGGCCCCAGCGTCACCTCGATAGCGAGTTCTTCCGCGCCGCGCCGCACGGTCAGCGTCACCACGTCACCCTCTTCATAGGCAACCAGGCGGTCGCGCAGCGTGTGCTCTTCATCCACGACATCGCCATCTACGGCCAGGATGATGTCATCCACCTGCAGCCCGGCCTCGGCAGCGGGCGTGTCCTCGTAGACTTCGAGGATCAGCGCGCCCTCGGTCACAGGCAAGTCTTTCTCAGCGGCCAGGTCGGCGTCAATCGTCTGGAAGCGCACGCCAAGCTGCGATGGGCGAGTAGCGGTGATTTCAGGCACTATATTCTGCCACTCGCCGAGCACCGTCGCCGGATCCACCGAGATCTCGATCTCCTCGCCGTCGCGCAGCACGGTGAAGACCAGCGGCTCGTCGTTGAAGCGGAACAAGCGCAGCATCATGCCGGGCAGATCGGTGTCAATCGGCTCGCCATTGACGGCGGTGATCACGTCGCCTTCCTCAAAACCCACATCCGCCAGCGGTGAGTCCGGGTCAATCGTCTGGACGAGCAAACCCTCGTCGGTGATCTCCAGGTCGAGGCCGAGCAGGTTCAGCGCGCCGCTCAGCACAGGGCCGGTCTCTGGCATGAGGTTCGTCACGCTGGGCTGCTCGCCGAGCGCCACTGTCACCTCGCGCGAGTCGCCGCGCCAGACGACGGTCAGAGTCACTTCGTCGCCAGGCGCATACGAGCCGATCACCTCTACAAGCTGTTCGGCGGTCTCGATAGCCGTCTCATCAACCGCCTGGATCACGTCGCCACGCCGCAGCCCGGCTTCGTCGGCGGGCGAGCCGGGCACGACCAGACGCACGGTCACGCCGTCGTCGCTATCGGCCACTGAGACGCCCAACCATCCCTTGGCGGCTTCCTGGGCGGCTTGCTCCGCGAGGGGCATCTGGTTCGCAGCGCTGGCGCTCAGGACGCTCAGGCCGCTCAAAGCTAACGCAGCGGTTAGCAGGACGATCAGAGTGCGTTTTTGCAGCATACCCACTACCTCCTGGATGCACACTCTCCAACACTGCCTTCTAGTGTGCTGCTGATTTGTAAAAACTGTGTAACCCTAACCTAAGAATGCGCTTAGAAATGCGCTGGTCTCAGCGCGCGCGGGGCAGGCGCACCGGACGCAGGTTGGGGACGGTATCGCGGACTGAAGCCTGGAGCGTTTGATCCGCGACCAGCGGCAGCCGGATGGTGAAGGTCGAGCCTTTACCCGGCTCGCTGGTGACTGTGATCTGCCCGCCGTGCGCTTCGGCCAGCCATTTGGCGATGGACAGCCCCAGGCCGGTGCCCCCCTGGGTGCGCGAGCGCGCCTTGTCCACGCGGTAGAAGCGGTCGAAGATGTGCGGCAGGTCTTCGGCGGGGATGCCGATGCCCGTGTCGGTCACGTTGACATCCACCCACTCGCCGTCGCGCCGCAGCCCCAGCATCACCGTGCCGCCCTCCGGCGTGTACTTCAGCCCGTTGGAGACCAGATTGAGCAGAAGCTGCTTGATCCGATCAGGGTCGCCGATGACACGCGCCGGCTCAACCGGGCCGAGCGTCACAGTTACCGCATCGCTGAGCACGCGCGCCTGGTTGAAGACCTCGACGACAAGGGTATCAAGCTCGACCAGTTGGCGTTCTAGCGGCAAACGCCCGGCGTCGGCTTTGGCCAGCAGCAGCAGGTCTTCGACCAGGCGCGACATGCGCCGCGCCTCGCCATCAATGGCGGCGATGGCTTCCTCATCGTACCCAAAGCGGCGCATCAAGTCCACGTTGCCGCGAATGGTCGTCAGCGGCGTGCGCATCTCATGCGAGACATCGGCCACGAAGCGGCGTTGCACGTTGAACAACCGCTCCAAGCGGGCCAGCGTTTCGTTGAAAGTCTGGGTGAGCTGACCTAGTTCGTCGGGCGGCCCGTCGTAGGGAATGCGCCGGCTGAGGTCGTCGGCGGCAGTGATCTGGCGGGCCGTCTGAGCAATCGTGTCAATGGGTCGCAGCGCGCGCCGGGTCAGGTAATCGCCGATGAGCAGCGCCGCCAGCATGGTCAGCGCGCCGCCGATCAGCATGATCTTGAGCAGCCGGTCAATGGCCGCGTCCATCGTGCGCAGCGCTTGCCCGGTCTGGATGGCGCCGCGTAGCTCGCCGTTGATCTCCAGCGGGACAGTGACCACGCGCAGATGGTGGCCGTTGACCGTCACATCACGCCGGACTTGCTGGGTGCTGAGCAGCGCCTTGGAGTCGAGAGGGCCGGTCAGCCCAATACCCAGCAGGCTCCATGAATAATCGTAGAGGACGACGCGATCGCTCGCCGGGTCGCGCAGCCAGATTTGCACGTACAGGCCTGGCGTGTCCAGGCCGTTGACGCGCATTCGCGTTAGCTCGCTCAGCAGAGGGTTTTGCAGCGTAGCAGGGATGGCACCCAACACCGCTTCCAGGTGCACGTCGTTAGCCGCCTTGAGCAGCGTCTCGTCCACCTGACGGCGCATCGTCCAGTTGAGCACGCTGAGCGTGGCCGCGCTGAAGAGCAGCATGGCGATGGCCAGCAGGCTGGCATAGAGGAATGTCAGGCGGGTTCGGATACTCATCACAGGCTAACCAAGCCGGAACTGTTCGCGCGCAGGGGCGCACTTGCGCGCTGCCCGCCCCTTTATTGTAACATTCAAATGTTAACGTCCCATGAGAGTCCGCCGCGAATCGCGTGACTCCCCTGGGGCGCAAGGATGCTGAGAGACCCTTTGAGAAATTGTTCCCCCCACCCCAAACCCCTCCCCCACAAGGAGGGAGGGGTCTGGAGTGCACGCTTTTCTCCCTTCCCCCCTCGTGGGGGAAGGGCCGGGGATGGGGGAAAGAGGCAGGCATAAGGCTTCTCAAACGGCCTCTGAGGACAGCACCGTTGGGTGGGGGTGCTGCGAAGATTAACAGAACGCCCCTCCCCCTGACCCCTTCCGGGTCTATACAAAAGCCAGGGAGGGGGGAAGTACCGCGTTCGGCGATCAAAGTCCCCCTCTCTAGCCCGGCTGGAGAGGGGGATTGAGGGAGTGAGGCGGCTCAGGGCCTCCCCGCAATTCACTCCGCGCCCGCCCTCACTCGTCTTCGCGCAGCACGTAGCCCACGCCGCGCACCGTATGGATGATGCGCGGCTCGCCTTTCTCCTCGGTCTTCTGGCGCAGATAGCGCACGTAAACCTCAATGATGTTGCTCTCGCCGCCGAAGTCGTAGCCCCACACGCGGTCGAAGATCATCTCGCGGGTCAGCACGCGGCGCGGGTTGCGCATGAATAGCTCCAGCAACTCGTACTCCTTCGCCGTCAGGTCAATATAACGGTCGCCGCGCTGGGCGCGGTGCGTGCCCGTGTCGAGCGTCAGGTCGGCGAACTTGAGCACTTCTGGGCGCGACGAAGGCGCGGCCCGGCGGAACAGGGCGCGAATGCGCGCCAGCAATTCGTCGAAATCGAACGGCTTGATCAGATAATCATCCGCCCCGGCGTCGAGGCCGGTCACGCGATCCTGCACGTCTTCCTTCGCGGTGAGCATCAGGATCGGCACATCGCTGGCGGCGCGCAGACGACGGCAGACTTCCAGGCCGTCCAGGCCCGGCAGCATCCAGTCGAGAATCACCAAGTCGGGCAACTGCTCGCGGGCCATTTGCAGACCGCTGGAGCCATCGTAAGCCACGTCCACGCGATAGCCCTCATAGATCAGGCCGCGCTTGACGAACTGCGCGATGCGCTCTTCGTCTTCGATGACCAGGATTCGCTCTGCCATCGCTGGCGTCCTTTCGTCAAGTGATTGGTTCCTGGTGATGAGTTCTTGGTGATGGGTGAAGACAGAGCTTGGTATCTGGCAACCAACTACCAGCTACCAGAAACCAAGAACCAACAACCCACAACCCACAGCCTACCGTCCTGCCCAGCGTACTTCGCTGACCGGCCCCCCCGTCCGCACCTGGATCGTCTGGCCGGTGATCATATCCAGCAGAATAAGATTCCCGGCGGCGCGCCCGTCCTCGCCATAGGTCATCCCGCGCAGCCCGGCCACGACCACTGGCTCGCCTTGCCCAGCCACGCCAAGCTGCGGCGCGCTGGCAAAGCCCCCTGCACCTACGGCCAGCGGCGCGTAGCGGCCATCGAGCGCGGGGGCGGCCAGCACGCGCACGTACTGCGGGCCGATCTCCGCTGAGGTGGCCACCAGCGCGTACCAGACGCCGGCTTCGCTACGGCGCACATCCAGCACGGCGGTGCCGCTCGCCAACAGTTCGCGCGGCGGCGACCCCGCCGGTGCCGCCGGCTCCAGCAGGTAGAGGCCCGGCATCTGGTAGCCCCAACTCGAGGCCCAGGCCAGCACGCGCCCGTCGTCGGTCCAGGCGGCCTCGCCCGCGACTACCGTCGCCATGAAAAGTTCCGCGCCTGTGCCCGCGTCGAGCACCGCGAAGGTCATTCCCTCCCAGAAGCCCACGCTGACCAGCAGCCGCGCTCCATCTGGACTCCACTGGGGGTCGAAGTATACGCGCACATCGCCGGGCGGTACATTCTCGGCGAAGAGCACGTTCTGCGCGATCAGGCGCGGCGGGCTGCTCCCGTCCGCTGGTGCCACCCACAGCCCGCGCCCATCGTGGTAGGCAAGGCGCGTCCCATCCGGACTCCAGGCCGGGTGCGGGGGCCGGGCATCGCCTTCGAGGGCAGCCAGAGTATGCTGCTTCGTCCCGTCCGGGCGGGCGACGACCAGTGCGCTCCCACTCGCGTAGGCGATCCAGTCGGCGGACGGCGCGAGGCCGTAGCCGGTCACGGGCACAGCGGAGGCGGTGAGCGCCTGCGGCGGCCCGCCTGCCTGCGCCAACCGCCAGACTTGCGTGACGCCCGCTGCGTCCGCTGCCAGGAACGTCAGATCGGCGGGCAGGGCGATGAGGCCGTCTGGAGCGTCCAGCAGCAGCGGCGGGAGCGGCCCCCAGTCGAAGGCCAGCGCCCCGGCGGTGCCCGGCACCACGACGTTGCCCTCGCGCACGACGCCCGCCGTCGCCAGATACGAGGGCACGGCCGGCTGCGGGCGGGCGGGGACGTCCGGCGCTGCCGCCAACGCCCACGCCCCCTGCGTACCGCTGATGCGCGTGGCGTTCCCGTTCGCGTCGCTGGCGATCAGGGTGAGGGGGTCAGCCCAATAGAGTTCGATCCAGGGGCCTTGCACCGTGCTGAACAGCGGCGTGCCGTACTCGCCCGCGCCCAGTTCGGCGATGCGCACCCCGCCGGGCACGATGTAGGCGATGCGCGCCGCGTCCGGCGACCAGACGATGGTCTGCGCCGGGCCGCTGTCCGGCGGCGGGTCCTCACTGAACTCCAACACATAACCGCTCTGGCCGGTCAGTTGCGTCACGACGACGAGGTTATTGGCGGGCGTGCGGTAGACAACCCACTCGCCATCCGGGGCGATGTCGAAATCGGCGATGGGCTGGCCGGGGCTGGAAATCACCGTCTGGCCGCCGTTGGCCGGGTCTACGTAGATCAGATCATGCTGCGAGGTGAGGATGTACAGCGGCGCAGGTAGAGGGAACGCCCCTTCCTGCGCGCACGCCGGGGCGAGGGACATCGCTGCCAGCGCCACCAGACTCACCATCACCGCCAGCCGGAGAAGTCGGGTCATGGGCCTCTCTCGCTTCGTGCTATCCGCGCTGCTGTGCAGTATAGCAGCGAATCGTCGCCCCTGACCAGTGCGGGGTCGCCAGGGGGTGCCTCTCACGATGGGCGCGAGATTCCAAGCGCAGAGGCCCAGAAGCAAACTCAGGAGCAAGGCGATGGCGTGTGTGATATTAGCCCCACCCCTAAATCTCCTCCCCACGTGGTGGAGAGGGGACTTCATAGCGGCCTGAGAGGCCGTTTGAGAAGCCTTCTTCCCCCCCCATCCCCGACCCTTCCCCCACGAGGGGGGAAGGGAGAAAAGCGCGCGCTCCAGGCCCCTCCCTCCTTGTGGGGGAGGGGTTTGGGGTGGGGGAAACAACTTCTCAAATGACCTCTGACTCCCCCCTCCCCACGTGGTGGAGAGGAGGCGGCGAGGCGCGTCAGCGCCGAGCGGGGGTGAGGTCTGTATTTCGGCAGAAGGCCCCTCCCCCTGGCCCCCTCTCTAGTGGTCAGATCAATTAGGAGTTAGGAGCGAAAAGGGTTATGCTGGAGGAAAAAGGAGCGTAACCCATGATCAAGCTGAGCGATGAAGAACGCGCCGAAGTCGAAGGGTTTATCCGA
>JAGPFT010000152.1 GCA_018056405.1 Anaerolineae bacterium | reverse complement strand
CCAGCGGGCTGTAGGGGTCAATATTCACCCAGCTCATCAGCACGCGGGCCAGAATCACCAGCGAGTAAAGCTGCACGAACAACTGGACGAGCATCGCCACGCCTTCCAAGTCCCATTCTCCTTGTTGACCTTCTCAACCCTGTATACGCGCCGCGCCCGCTCAGAGTCGCGGCCCGAAGATGGCGCGGCCAATGCGTACCAGCGTGGCCCCTTCCTCGATGGCGACCGGGTAATCGTCGGTCATGCCCATGCTCAGCGCGTCCCACTCCGCGCCGGGGAAGTCGGCGGCCAGGGCATCGCGCAGCGCGCGCAGCGCGGCGAAGACCGGGCGCGCTCGCTCCATGTCGTCTACGATGGGGGCCATCGTCATCAGGCCGCGCACGCGCAGCCCTGGCAGGGCCAGCACTGCCGCCACATCATCCCACAACGCGCGGCGGCGGGCGCCATCTTCCTGCCAGCGCCAGGCGTCCCAGCCTTCTTTGCTCGCCTCGCCGGAGACGTTCATCTCCAGCAGCACGTCGAGCGTCCGCCCCGCCTCGACCAGCGCCCGGCTCAGTCGCCCGGCCAGGCGCACGCTGTCCAGCGAGTGCAGCAGCGCAAAATCGCGCACCACGTAGCGCGCCTTGCGGCTCTGCACGTGCCCGACCATGTGCCAGGCTACTGGCCCGGCCAGCGCTGCGTTCACCTGGGCGATCTTGCCGAGCGCCTCCTCGACGCGGTTCTCGCCGAAGTGCTGCACGCCCGCCGCCGCCGCTTCGAGCACGCGCGCTGGCGGCTGCGTCTTGCTGACGGCGACCAGCGTCACCACGTCGGGCGGACGCCCGGCCCGCTGGCAGGCGGCGGCAATGGTCTGACGCACGGCGGCGGCGCGCTCGGCGATGGTCTGGCTCGCTTCTACCATGCTCTCAGCTTCCCTGGAGCGCCGCAATCACGCCGAAGCGACCCGTGCGCCCGCACTCGGCGCGATGCGAGTAGAACTCGTCGGTGCGCGTCGCCGTGCACAGGCCGGCGACCTCGATCTGCGTCACGCCGGCGCGCTGCAAGGCCAGCTTGTTGGCCGCCCACAGATCGAGGTAGGCGCTGCCGTCGTCCGCCCGCTGGACCAGCCCGTCCGTCCCCCCGAACGCTTCGGCGACGGCGGCGACCACTTCTTCGCCCACCTGGTAGCGCTGCGGGCCGATGCTGGGGCCGATGGCCGCCTGCACGTCCTGCGGGCGCGTGCCAAAGGCGTCGGTCAGGGTGCGCAGGGCGCTGACCCCCGCGCCCAACACCGTCCCGCGCCAGCCGGCATGGGCCAGGCCGAGGGCATGGTGCGCCGGATCATAGAGCAGGATTGGCGCGCAGTCGGCGAAACGCATGGTCAGCGCCAGGCCGGGCCGGTCAGTGACCAGCCCATCGGCGCGGGCCAGCCAACGGCGGTGCGGAACCGGCCCGCGCGCCACAACCGTGTCGGCGCTGTGCACCTGCCAGACCGTGCAGGCATACGCCTCGTCCAGGCCGAGCGCGGCGTAGGCGCGCCGGTGATTCTCGCGCACGGCGGCCAGATCGTCGCCGACCGTGCTGCCCAGGTTGAGCGAGTCCCAGGGGGCGCGGCTGACTCCGCCGAGCCGGGTGAAGACGCCGTGCACCAGCCGGTCGCTGCTGGCCCACTGCTCGAACTGGTAGAACACCGGCCCCTGCCCGTTGATGCGTTGCACGCGCGGTCTTCCTGAACGCCATAAGCTGGTAGAATAGAGGTGAGCGTGCCCTGATTATAACGCACACCCGCCGTGCGCGCCGTTGTCGGGTGGACTTCACCCCCCGGTCTCGCTGCGCTCGGCCAAGAACCAGACTTCGGAAGTCTCCTGCGGCGCGACCCGCGTCAGGGAGCCGCGCGGGGGTGAGGTAAACCGGGGTGCGCAGAGCAGCGCCCCTACCGCCGGAAGGGGGTTGCGCACACCTGCGAGCGGAGATCGAGGACGGACGATGCCAGGTTTACGCGATAAGCTCACCATCCTGGTACGGTCGAGTCTGGGGGGGATTCGGGGCGGCCAGCGGGCGGATCGTCCGCCGGCGGGCGACCTTGCCAAACAGATCGCGGCGCTACGCGCGGAGATTGACCGCGCGCTCGACCGCGACGAGCAGCTAGGCCGCGACATCGAAGCGGCCCAGGCGGAGATCGCCAGCGCGGATCGCCAGGCGGACGAGGCGTTGGCGCGCGGCGACGAGGCAACCGCCCGCCACATCGTCCGCCAGATGCAGCGCCGCCAGCAGCAACGTGCCATGTTGCAGGCGGAACAGGCTCAGCATCGCCGCTCAGCCTCGGACTTGATCCGGCGCGTCAATACACTGGAGGCGCTCGTCGCCGCAACTCGTGGGGCGCAGCCGGCGCGCGAGAAAGGAGCAGCGCCCCGTCCTTCGCCGGCAGAACGGTTGCGTCAGGCGGGTGAGGAAGCGGCCCCGACCGCGCCCGCTGTCGAGGCCGAGATTGACGAGCAGGCGGTCGAGGATGATCTGGCCCGCCGCCGCGCGCGCCTGAGTCTGTAGAGCGCCTCAAGCCGGGCGCAGGGAGAGAAGCGTCACCGCAGAGGCGCAGAGAGCGCAGAGGAAAACAAAATGCATCGCGTACTTCTCCGCGTTCTCTGCGTCTCTCTGCGGTTCAAGTCTTGCGCTCCAATCGTGACGTACACTTGGGTCCACGAACAACCTGTTGCGAGGGGAGTTGGTGCTCGCTAGGGGCCTCCCCCCTCAATCCCCCCTCCAGCCGAGCTAGAGGGGGGACGATCTGGCAGGTGGTTCTCCCCTTCCCCTGGCTTTGCCGGGGGAAGGGGCCGGGGGATAGGGGCGTTCTGGCAATTGTCTAACAGCTTGTTCGTGGACCCCCGTGCACTCCGCCCTCTTTACAGAGTTCACGCATCTGGTGTAGAACAGAGGGTAACGCCGCTACGAGTCTGTTGGGCGTGCCGGGCCGCGACACGCGGCGCGCGCTGGATCACGGGAGCAAGTTATGAGCGTCCTACCCGATCCCAATGCCTCGCGAATCCTGGTCGCCGAGCGCGACCCCGACCGCATGGATCAGCTTGCCGCGCTGCTGGAAGACAGCGGCTACGTCGTGCACAAGGCGTATTACGCCGGCGACGCGCTCGATGCGCTGCGCCGTCAGCGGTTCGATCTGGCGGTGATTGACGCGCAGATGGCAGACCGCAACCAGCACCTTCTGGCTCACCAGATGGTGGAGTTCGACTCGCTGACCTGGATCGCTGTCGTTGACGAACGGTACAGCGCGCCGCAGTCATTCCTGGCACGCGGGGCAGCGGCCATTGTCCAACGCCCGTTTACGCCCGGCGTGCTGCTGCGCCATCTCGAAAATGCCCTCAGCGGGCAGCGCATGTCGCTGGCCGGGCAGCCGGAACTGCCCGACGAGACAGGCCGCAGCGCGCACGATGAGCTAAGCCGCCTGCTCGCCCAGCGCCTAACCGAGCAGCAGACGCTCTCCAAGCTGGCCCGCGCGCTGAGCGCTGTGCTCGACCTTGACACGCTGCTCACCCAGGTGGTGGATGCTGCCGTCAGCCTGAGCCACGCCGAAGAAGGGCTGCTGCTGCTGCCGGACGAGGAAGACCAGGCCCTGCTGATCCGTGCCGCCAAAGGGCTGGACACCGAGACGGCCCACAACTTCCGCATCAAGACGCAGGACTCGCTGGCTGGCGGCGTTTACCGTTCGGGCCGCCCGGTGCTCGTGGGCGACCAGGGGCCACAGAAGGTCAAGACCGAATATCTGGTGAAGTCGCTGCTGTACGTCCCCCTGTCCATCAAGGGCGAGATCATCGGTGTGCTGGGCGTGAACAACAAGTACACCGACCGCACCTTCAGCCAACACGACCTGGAATTGCTGCAAGACCTGGCCGCGCACGCCGCCATCGCCATCGAAAACGCGCGACTGTACGAGCAGAGCGTGCTGCGCACCCGCGAATTGGCCACGCTCGTCAAAGCGGGTGAAGCAGCCAGCTCTACGCTCGATCTCGATCACGTGCTGGCGACCATTGCCGACAAACTGATCGGCGCGCTGGATGTCGGCCAATGCTACATCGGCGAGTGGGCGCGCGACGACGCGGCGCTGCGCCTGCTGGCCGTACAGTACCGGGCGCTGTGGCGGCCCACTGCCGGCCCGTCGTTCGGCCCGGTGGTCGAGCCAGTGCTGGAGCGCGCCTTGCTCTCGCGGCGACCCTTGCTGACGACGCTCACCGCCCCGGCCCACGCGCCGCATACCGCGACCATGCTGCCTCACCGCTATGCCGCCGAGAGCGCCATTGTCGTGCCCCTGCTCACCCACGAACAGCCGCTGGGCGCGATTGTCCTGGCGCGCATCCACGAGGCTTTCGCTGAAGAGCAGGTGCGCACTGCGCAGCGCGAGCTACAACAGCACGCCCGCGATCTGCTCAATGTCTTTTCTGGCCCCGATGCGCGCCGTCACCAGGACGCGCTGTTCAGCGTCGCCCGGCGCATGAGCGCCGTCGTTGAGGCCGACTGGCTGGAGGTCGCCCTGTGGAACGCGGCTCAGCGCCAGATGAACCTTGCGCTGTCATGCGGTGGGTGCATCTGGCTGGAAGAGGCCAAACCAACGCTGGCCCTGAGCGACTTCCCCCAGATGGCCCGTGTCCTGACTGCGCAGACCCCCCTCAGAGGCCTGCCGAAAGGGGACGTTCAGAAGCTGGCCGAGTTGGTGGGCGGCCAGAGCATCCTGGCCCTGCCGCTGATCATCAAGGGGGAGACCGTCGGCCTGGTGCTGCTGGTGGACACGCTGGCCCGGCGCGACTTCTCGCAGCGCGAGGTTGAGCTGGCCCAGGCGCTGGTGCTGCAGGCGGCCAATGCGCTGGACAACGCCCGCCTCTACCGCGACCTGGAACTGAGCCTGCATGAGCTACACCGCACGCAGAGCTGGTTGGTGCAGACGGCGCGCCTCTCGGCGATGGGCGAACTGGCGGCGGCGGTCGCCCACCAGATCAACAACCCGCTGACGACGATCCTGGGCGACACCGAGATGATCCTGGCCGACCTGCCGCCCGACGACCCCAACCGCGAGCCGCTGGAAGCAGTGTCGCGGGCGGGCAAGCGGGCGCATGAGGTCGTGCGCCGGCTGCTGGCGATGGCCCGCCAACGCTCTGGCGACGAGCCGCTCGAACCGCAGGATGTCAACACAACCATCCGCAACACGCTCATGCTGGCCGAGACTCACATCCGGCACGGGCGCATTGCGCTGGCCGTCGAGCTGGCCGACGATCTACCTCAGGTGGCGGGGGTGCACGGCCAGCTTGAAGACGTGTGGCTCAACCTGCTGCTGAACGCCCGTGATGCGGTCGCCGGGTACCCCGAACCGCGCATCGGCATTACGACGCGCCTAAGCCCTGAGCGCGCCGGTGTGGAGGTTCGCGTGTGGGATAATGGCACGGGCATCCCTGCCAATCTGCACGCGCAAATCTTCGACCCGTTCTTCACCACCAAGCCGCCCGGCGAGGGCACCGGCCTGGGTCTGCACATCTGCCAGCAGATTGTGAGAGAGTGCGGTGGCAGCATATCCGTGCAGAGTGACTATAATGAGGGTGCCTGTTTCACGGTCTTTTTACCGGTTTACCCAGAACGAGGCGAGCCATGAGTAAGCCGTACATCCTGGCGGTGGACGACGATCCAGACGTATTGGGCACGCTCTACCGGGCACTGACACGCGAGGGGTTCGAGGTGGGGCGCGCGACTTCGGGCCTGGAGGCGCTGAAGATGCTCGCCGCGCGCCGCCCCGAACTGATCATCCTTGACATTATCATGCCCGGCCTGGATGGGCTGACGGTCTGCCGGCGGGTGCGGGCCGATAGCCAGTACGACGACCTGGCCATCCTGTTCCTGACGGCGCGCGGTCACACCGACGACATCGTGGACGGGCTGGACGCTGGCGGCGACGATTACGTGGTGAAGCCGTTCGAGATCGCCGAACTGGCCGCCCGCGTACGCGCCCTCATCCGCCGGGGACAGCGCAGCGCCATCCTCGAAAGCCCGCGCCTGATGATTGGCCGCTTGCAACTTGACTCCAGCATGCACCAGGCGGTGGTCGGGGATGGTACGCCCATCCAGTTGACAGCGACCGAACACCGCCTGCTGCGCTATATGATGGAGCACGCGAACCAGGTGCTCTCGCCACAGCACTTGCTCGAAGCCGTGTGGGATTACCCGCCGCACACCGGCGACCCCGACCTGGTGCGCGCCCACGTGCGCAATCTGCGCGCCAAGCTGGAGCGATCCGCCAACGAAGAGGCGCTGATCCGCACTATTCACGGCGTGGGGTACATGATTTCCGGCTGATCGGGGGAGAGTGGCGATTGGTGATTGGTGATTGGTTCTTGGTTGTTGCCAGAGCGTGTGATGCACTTTCAACCCCTATCCCCGGCCCCTTTCCCCGCAAGCGATACTGTTGGCGAACTAAGCACGCGCTGGTTTCGTAGGGGCGCTGCGCTGTGTCACACGACGTAGGGTTATGCTACGAAGTCCGGCCAAAGGTTTTACTCCCTGGCGGTGACGACACCTGGAACTGCCCATCCACCTTGTCTCGGAACGTGACCAGGCGGGCGCGCATGTCCGCGCCAGAAGCCGTTTGAAAGCCTCACCCCCCGGCCCCCTCTCCACGTGGTGGAGAGGGGGCGTCCTGGTGTGGTTACGTCCCCTCTCCGCGTGTGGAGAGGGGATGGAGGGGGGAGGTAAAGCCGCACGTCTCCCGTGTCGGCTTGGTATAACCCTACGTCGTGTGACACAGAGCAGCGCCCCTACGAGACCGGTGTGAGGGGATTCGCCAACAGGATCGCCAGCGGGAAGGGACCATAGGGTGGGGTGAGTGCGCTGTATATGGCGTTGTGCGCTGGCCGCTGCGCCGAGCGCGCGGAGTTCATAACACGCTCTAGGG
>JAGPFT010000151.1 GCA_018056405.1 Anaerolineae bacterium | reverse complement strand
CTTCTTCACACCGATTGTGGACGACCCGTACCAGTACGGCGCGATTGCCGCCGCCAACGCCCTGAGCGATGTCTATGCGATGGGCGGGCGTCCGCTGCTGGCGCTGAACATCGCCGCGCTGCCGCCTACCCTGCCCCCGGAGATGATCGCACAGATCATGGTCGGCCTGGCTGAGAAGGTGCGCGAGGCGGGCGCGGTCATCGCTGGCGGTCATACGATCCAGGACAAAGAGCCGAAGGTTGGCCTGGCGGTGGTGGGGCTGGCTTCCCCCAACCGGTTGCTGACTAAAGGCGGCGCGCGCCCCGGCGACTGGCTGATCCTGACCAAGCCACTGGGCACCGGCTGCATCACCACTGCCGCCAAGTCCGACCAGGCCAGGCCAGATGATCTCGTGGAAGCGGCAGCGTGGATGATGCGTCTTAACCGCGACGCGGCGGAAGTCGCCGAGGGGGTCGGTGCGCGCGCGGCGACCGACATCACCGGCTTCGGCTTGCTGGGTCACGCCACCGAGCTGGCGGAGGCGAGCGGCGTCACCCTGCACCTGGACGCGGCGCAGATGCCGCTGCTGCCTGGCGCGGAGCAGTACGCGACCGCCTGGATTTTCCCCGGTGGGTCGGCGGCCAACCGGGAGGCGTACCAGCGCGGCGTGCGCGTGGTGGGCGATCTGCCGGAGCACCGGCTGATGCTGCTCTTCGACGCGCAGACCAGCGGCGGCCTGCTGATCGCCCTGCCGCCCGATCAGCGCGAGGCATTCGCCGCGCAGATGGCTGGCCGTCAAGCGCCCTGGTGGGACGTGGGACAGGTCGGGCCACGCGAAGACGTGCCGCTTGTCGTCCATGCGTGAGAGGGGAGGGATTTGGGTGACTCAGCCTTGACGGGGGCAGCGGGCTATGCTATCATCTGCGCACGTTCGGCATTGGGGGCGTAGTGTAGCGGTTAACATGCCGGCCTGTCAAGCCGGAGATCGCGGGTTCGAATCCCGTCGCTCCCGTATAGATCGCCTAAACGAAAACGCGAGGCAGCCTTAAGAGCCTGGCGTTTTTTGTTGCGTCTGCTGACATGTTTTCCTCTCGATCCTTAACAAACACTCTCCAGCTTGCGGCGAACCGCCCTGCATAGACGGCAACACATCCCACCACTACCACGCCTACTTCGAGAACGCCCTGGGCGAGCAGCTCATCTTCATCTATGACCGGGAAACCGATGCCGGCACACTGCATCCCGGCGACCTCGGCTGGGAGCATCCTCAAATGGTCGAGGAGGGCGGCCTGGTGCCCGACGTGGTCCTCGATGATGCCGAGACCCTGTGGCTGCGCGCCTGCTGGCTGGCGGCTGTTCCGCGCAGCCACACTGGATGACCGGCAGAGAACGGTTCTCTCACCTGCAACGACAGAGTCCAGCGACTCCCCGGCCTCCTGGCTGGTGCTGGCTCTTGTCATAGGATCGTCACGCCGAGGCCCTCGCAGAACTCGCTGAACAGCGGTCTGAACAGCGGCATCGGCTCAATTGCCACAATCCGTTGGCCCAGCACACCCACGTGTACGTCTTGACCAGGACGCGCGTGATGTCCCGCTGTTCGTCCAGGGTCGCCTGGGCCTACAGCATCCCCAGCTGCTCCAGATACTCCCCCGCCCTGACCACGTGCGGGCTGCCCGGCAGGATGAGACCGGCCAGCCGGCTCTGCAACTGCTCATAGGTCGTGCGATACTCTGTGTCGTCAATGAGCAGGTCGCGGTACATGAGCTTCAGGCGGCGTAGCTTCTCCTGGACTTCCTCACGCTCGCGCAGGATGCGCTGGCGCTGGTCACCGTCCCCTGCTAGCTCCTCAATCCGCTGCTTCCAGTCCTCCGGCAGCCGGATGGCCGAGATGATGTCTGTCCACTGTTCCTCCATGACATCCGCTCGCACCACTTTGCCGGGGACCGAGCACTCGTAGCCCCTCACAGCGGCGGTATGCCGGTAGTAGCGATGCTCCCCTTTGCTCTGCGTCACCATGCAGCGCAGGGTCAGTTCGCATACATGGCAGCGGGCCAGCCTGCCAGGACATACACCCGCCGCTGATGACCGTACGCCCGGCGCTTGCTGGCACCTCTCCCCCAAACCTCCTGGCACTTGTCAAACAGCTCCTGCGAAATCAGCGCCGGGTGCTGGCCCGCCAGCAGCTCGCCCTTGTACTTCACGTGCCCCAGGTAGAACACGTTGCGCAGCAGGCGGTTCACCGTGTCTTTCGTGAATGGCCGCTCCCCCCAGTTGCCCGTCGTCCGGTAGCCCTCCCGGTTCAGCAGCTCGGCGATCTGCGCATCCGTGTACCGTCCCGTCGAGTACGCCTCGAAGACCATGACCAGCGCGACCTTGCCGCCCCGCAGGGGAATGTAGTGAGACATGGGGAAGTGCTCCTGAGGTGAAAGAGACGGACGAGGATGGACTGCGAGGCAACGCAAAACGCCCGTTGCCGGGCTTTCAGTCACTCAGTCGTTCCTTCGCTCAGGGAGCACTCAAGAGAGGTCGTTCAGTCGCCCGATAGTATTCTCAGGGGCACAAGAACGGAAGGGGACAGATTGTCTAGCTTGCGTGTAAGGCATCAGGGCACTGCATCAACTTCTGCCCCGGCCATAGCCGCGCACTCTCAGAGGAGACTTCTGTGTGCCTCGGCAATTGCCTTCACCGCCAATTCAAGCTGTTCAGCATCGGTGAAACGCCCAATACTTGCCCGAACCGTACGGAAGGCGTCTTCTCGGCAAAGACCCATGGCTTCAAGAACATGAGAGGGGGCAATCGCTCCAGAGGTGCAAGCAGCCCCAGTGCCAAGCATCACACCAGGGATACTCAATAGCAAGGCATCCGCGTCTACAGCGGGGAATGTCACGCTACTCGTGTTTGGCAAGCGGTGCGTTGTATCACCATTAATGCGTATTCCAGGCACTTCGTCTTGCAGTCTGCTCTCAAAGTAATCGCGGAGAGACGCTAGCCTCGCCGACTCCTCACCGACTTGCTGTGAGCAGACGCGACAAGCTTCGCCGAAACCGATGATGGCAGGAACATTCAGTGTTCCTGGTCGTAGTCCTCTCTCTTGTCCTCCTCCGACAAGGATCGGCTCAATAGGAACCGACTTGGGGCCTCCACGCATATACAGCGCCCCTATTCCCTTAGGGCCATACAGCTTATGTGCACTGACAGAAGCGAAGTCAACTCCCCAATCTTCAACATGTACCACTATCTTCCCCACAGCTTGAGCTGCGTCACAATGCACAAGGGCATCATGCCGATGAGCGATCTCAGCGATCTCTCGAACGGGTTGGATTGTCCCCACCTCGTTGTTCGCACCTTGAATGGAGACCAATAAGGTCTCACCGTTGATTGCCTGTTCAACAGAGCCAACTTGTACGCGCCCTCTGTCATCAACTGGCAAAATGATGACTTCAAAGCCTTCGCTCTCTAGCTTCCCCAAAACAGAGAGAACAGACTTGTGCTCAACCGCCGAGGTAACGATTCGCTTTCTCCTAGTGCTCGCTGCTCCTCGTGCTATGCCAAGAATCGCCAGGTTGTTGCTTTCGGTCGCTCCAGCGGTGAAGATAATCTCCCCAGGATGTGCACCGACGAGATGCGCTACGCTCTCTCTGGCATCTTCGACGCACTTGGCCGCCAACCGTCCTTGTTTATGTAGCGTATTGGCCGGATTGCCATAGATTTCAGAGAAGAAAGGCAACATCGCTTCCAGGACGCGCGGATCGCAGGGAGTGGTAGCGTTGTAGTCCAGGTAGATATCCGTTTGGGTCATGCGCTCGTCAGTCCCACAGAATCTCGTAGGAGATGTCGCTTTCATACTGGCGATACTCAGCGTCCAGAGTATACAACTGATCCCAGATAAGCTGCCTGAGCGTTTGGGCAGGACGTACACAGTAGTGCTCAAAATCCTCACGGGAGACTTCGCCGTGCGGGAAGAGCAGCTTCATCATCCCGCTGGCAATCATCTGCACAGCATCTTCGTTGCGTTTGTACCTCTTTCGTCCGGTCAACTGAATCCTACGAGCACACCACTCATCCATTGCCAAGTCTTCGCGAAGGGCAATCAAGGCATCGCCGAGAAAGTCCGATTTGAGGCCAGTACCAGCCGCAAAGCACTCGCTACTCAGTTTCCTGATCCGCCAGCCAGGCACGATACCGCGAATACGGTCAAGGAAAGCCGGCTCCTGGAGGAAGTCGGGCAGTTCCTGAACTAAGAGGGTGGCGAGAGGCCTCTGCTGAGAGTCGAGCAGGATATTGGCCAACAGCACCAGTCCACAATCGCTGGCGGCCTCGTGCAGACCACCGCGAGTGAGGCGTCCATTCGCCAGGAATCCCTTGAGGCCTCCTATGATTTCCTGGGGCCTTTCAAATTTCAAGGTTTGCACTTCGTCCAACACGACAACTTTATAACGCGCCAACAGGCCCCACTGTCCTGTAGCATTGTTCACGAAGAGGACGGCAGGTGACACATTGCCGCCACTCACCAGACGTACCTGAGGACTGATGTTCTCATAAATGTAGCTCTTGCCAGTTCCTTTAGGGGCAAGCTCAATCAGGTGCATGTTCTTCTCAACGAGCGGCAACAGGCGGCATAGCAGTAGTGTCTTCTCTTCCTCAGCGAAAACAGACGGATTGTATCCCATTGACATAAGAAGGATGTCCATCCACTCCCTCAAAGAGAATTCACGCCGCGCCTCCTTATACAAATCCAGGTTGACAGTTGCTTGCATGGGCTTGAAATTCACTATCGCAATCGGCGGGCCTTCGACCGTTTCAGGAGTTCTGATCAACTCAACGACACCCCAGAGACCCTGATTGAGCAGATCAGGATATTTCTCGACCAAGCCATCAGCTATCTGCGCTTCCGGGATTTGTAGCAGACTCAGCCTGGCCACCCGCTCTTGACGGCTGCGGGTCAATACTACATCTACCTGTACAGACGTAAGTACCTTCACCACCTCATCGTTAAGCAGGCGACTCTTGATCGCCACGGTATCTTCGGGACGGGGCAGATAGCGTTCGACCCATCGAAAGACCTGGGAAGCATCCTCCGGCGAAAGCTCGCCTGTACCCGGTGCAATTTCATCCAGCAGCCATTCTCCCACATAGGCAGGCACACCACGCTTACCTAACTGACTCATGCGCAGCCGTCGCTTATCAATGGCCAGGTTGCCAAAAACCTGCTGAACCTTGCTATCCAGGGCTGTCATCTGCATAGAGAACCTCTGCCTGCTACGAGTCGAGGTCTTCTAGGAGCGAGGCGTCGCGCCAGTACAGCTCTTCGCTCTTAAGGTCTATCACGGCGGAGACTTCGACATACTCTCCACTTGGCCAGCCCACAACTGCCGAAGCGCTGGCAAGCTGCGCCTCATCCCTTGACGGCCACGGTTCCAGGTTCACCCGCTCGTGATGCTCTTTGAGGGCTGGTATCTCCCTCTCAAGGTCAAGCGTCTCCAACCGACGCTTTTCGCCCAATGATAGATTGACTGAACTCAGCACTACGGGGAACTCATTGGCGTTGGCGATCTCGATATCCAGAACTCCTCGCCGTCCAGCTCTGTCCTTGCCGGTGATCCGTATTTCAATGCCCGCTCCAGCTTCCTGCGTGGGTACAACATCGCGCTCCAGCTCAATCCAGGGAACGACGACCTCTTCTGGGAACAGTCCACCATGAGCATATCGTTCTACACCTTGTTTGCCATCGCTGGTGAGGAAGGCGCTTTCATCCAGAATGATGGTCATATCTTCTGCCAAGCCAAAGCGTTCGCCATACAGATGAGCCATGTTGCCGTCCAGTATATAGCCGGACGCTGGAAAATCCTGCCAAGTACGCCCCCAGGCGGCACGGCCATGGGCCTGCATTCCTGCCGGAACTGGAACACAGCGCGGAGATGTGCCAAGCAGCCGCCCGTGATCAGATGTCAGAATGACACGCAGCGCGATCTTGTCAGAGAGGTGATTGGTCACATCTACAATCTTGTCAGCAACTGTATGTAGCTGTCCTTCAACCTCGTTTTCAAGCGTGTCGTAGCTATTGCGCGCATGATAGGTACGATCAGGTTCTTGGATACGCCAGATGAACAAATCTCCAGGCCGTCCCGACTGGAGGCGATCCAATGGGGACTGGCGTTCTGAGATATCCTCGCCCAACAGAGGCACTTCGGCACTATCCTTAGGCAAGACACCCTTCAGAAGTGCTTCTTTTGCAAATTGAGTAATGGTTGGAATGGCGGTAAAGGCGAGACCCTCATGGCGCACTGTCAGGCGTTTGGTCTTCTCACGCAGTGCTTGCAGCAAGTAGCAGGCATCTATCTGATGCAGCCCATCAAGAACAACCAAGAGGGTGACCCTGGTCGTTCTTTGTCGCAGCATTCCCGTCTTCAAGAAACTAAGAAAAGCGGAGGCGTTGTTAGAGACCAATGCGCGCGGATAGAACCCTAAATACCACTCTGCGAAATGTCGTCCTAGCTCCAGCACATGTTGATGGGCCTGTTGATCGTCGGTTAGCTTTTGCCATTCCCGAAAGGGCAGGTACTGCTGGGTGAACCATGCCAGCACATCCTGTGGCGTATCAGGCATTGGAGATGGTTCGGGGGGCCGTAGCAGTCGTCTCAATTGCCTCCACTGCTTCGTCGAAATGACGGGAGCCAACCGGTCAAGGTAGGTCGCAGTCAAGTGCTCAGGGTTGTGAGTGAAGTATTCAACAGCCACTTGCGCCATTACTTCGCGAAGAGCAGGGGGCAAGGGGCGTTCCAGCAGCGATTCAATGAAGGTGCCATGCGTCTCAATGAGCTTGAGGCACCAGGCTCTAGATGCGCTATCACACCATTGTGTGGGAATATGTACTTCCGCTGGGAACTCCCCCAATTCCAGGAAGGGCATCTTAACATCAATGCCAAGCCAACAGTTCAACATCTTGCGCGCTTGATTTGGCTCTGCTATCTCGTATACCCGCTGCAACTCCTCTGC
>JAGPFT010000150.1 GCA_018056405.1 Anaerolineae bacterium | reverse complement strand
CGCCGACGCGCACGCCGGTGGGCGTCGCCGCCGCGTCCGTTCTGCCGGCGCAGGTTGGGCAATTGCCGGGCGAGGCGGGGCCGCGCATTGACGCGCCCGCTTCCGGCGAGGTGCGCGCGCCCGGCCCGCTTGTGGCGCGCGGCGTGGCCGCGCCAGGTGCGACCGTCGTCGTGCGCGAGCAGACTACCGGCGCGGCGCTGGCTGTCACGCAGGCGTCGGCGGAGGGCGCATGGACAGCGCAATTCAGCGTGGCGCGCGCCGGCGCGCTGACTCTGGTCGCCTCCGCGCCTGGCCCGGACGGGCTGATCCGCATCTCCGAGCCGGTCACGATCACGCTCGCGCCGCCGGTTCAGCCGGTATCAGGCGGGATGCTGCTGCCGGACGCGCAGCGCGCGGGCCGGCTCTTCACCGTGCTGCTGGCCGTGCTGTTGGTAGCTGGGGGAGGCAGCGCCTTCGTCGCCGGGCGGCTGCTGGTCATGCTGGTCTGCGATCATCGGCGCAGACCCCATTAGGCGCTATGCTTGCTCCGTGCCAAGACGTGTGAACACTCCACACATCGTTCAGGAGACCCATCCATGCCCCAACACCCCCTCCGGCACCGGCGACTCACGCTCGTTGCGGCGATCCTGCTCGCGGCGACGCTGCTCGCCCTGCTCGCCGCCATGACCTGGCTCGACCCTGGCAGCAAGAACGACCGCAGCAGCGGCCTGGTCACACCGACGCTGGCTGCGCGCAGCGCGCGCGTCTTCGCGGTTGCGGCGGATGAGTCGCGCGTTGAGTTCACTACATCGGTGCACGGCGTGCCGCTGGCGGGTGTCTTCCCGGTCGAGCGCGGCACGATCACGCTGGAGCCGGTGGGAGAAGCGCTGCGCGTGCTGGTCGCGCTGGAAATTGACGTGGACAGCGTGGAGACGGCCAACCCGGCCATCAGCCAGATATTGCGCGCGGCAATGGCCACCGGCGATTACCCCATCGCCTTCTATGCCGCTACGTCGCGCGATCTGGTGCCGGTCACGGAGGAGGAAGTCGCCTTCGCGCTGGATGGCGCGCTGGACGTGCACAACGTCACGCACCCCCACGCGATGGAGGTGCGCGCGCAGCTTGTCGGCGGGGACATGTGGGCGGTGGCGATCTCGCCGCTCGACCTGGCCGATCACGGCGTCGAGTTCCCGGCGATCTTCGGCGACACGACGATCCAGCTTACTGCGCGCCTGCAGGCGTATGAGGGAGAAGCGATCAGCGATCGGTAATCAGGGGCCAGGGGACGGCTACAGGCTGCGGGAGCCAGCCAGACGCGGCAGGGCAAGCTCGGCCAGCCAGGCCAGGGGAAGGGGAGCGCCGCCTGCCCGATCGTCCCCCCTCTAGCTCGGCTTTCAGGGGCAGATAGCAGCGCGAGAAGCATTGAGAGGGCGACCGATCAACCTCACCCCCTGGCCTCGCTGCGCTCGGCTCTTCCCCCTCTCCGTTGACGGAGAGGGGGAGGTGAGGCGCGCCAGCGCCGAGCGGGGGTGAGGTAAAGTGAAGGGCCACTCCAGACTACGCACCCACCTCAACGCCTGTCCGCCCCTGAACTAGTACTCAGCCATTGTGAATTCGATGGATAGATTCCGCGCGAGTGAGCGAGAAGACAGAGTGTTTATGCGCCAGAATCAGATTAACTGGTACTAGTTGCGGGAGCCAGCCAGACGCGGAACAGCGATCTCGACCAGCCACGCCGCCGCGAATACCCACAACGCCGGGTAGAGCGGGAACAGGTAGCGCGGCAGGGCCAGCAGCACCAGGTGAATCCCCAGGAAGTAGGCGACGACCCCATACAGCGGCAGCAGGGCACGCCAGCGCCGCCGCGCCCAGATCATGCCCGCCGCGCCCAGCAGCAGCCCCGCATAGTGGAAGACGTACAGGGCCAGCTTGGGCCAGAACGCCTCGATGCGCGTCAGGTCGCGCAGGCCGCCCAGCGTGCGATCCTCGCGCAGCCAATCCGCCGCCGCGTCACGGATGCTCTCGCCGGGGAAGTGAACGGTGTTGTGCGGCTGGAGGATGGCCCCGCTCAGTTCCTTGACGCGATGCGCCGCCCAGCCCGTCGGGTCGTCGAAGATGCTCTCGCGGACGCGCGCGCGCAGTGCCTCCTGGCGGTCACTGCCGGGGTCGCCAGGGGCCAGGCCCAGGTCGGCGTCCACGTCCTGCGGCGACGCCTTGCCCGTCGCGCCCTGGTGGACGAAGCCGAGCAGCCCGTCGCCAGCGATCACCAGCCGGTCCCACACGGCCAGATTGTAGACCGTCCAGGGGGCGAGCAGCGTGGCGTAGGTGATCAGCAGGGCCAGCGTGGGCCGCGCCCATGCCCGGCGGCGCACCAGCCACAGGTGCGCGACGATCCCCAGCGGGAAGAGCAGGAAGACGGCGCGGGTCAGCGTCGCCAGGGCGAGCAGCGCGCCCGCCGCTGCGTAGGGAGCGGTTCGCTGCCCTTCCAGCGCGCGCGCGTAGAGGGCCAGCCCGCCGAAGATGAAACAGAGAAAGACGCCCTCGGTGATCAGGGTGCCCGCCTCGATGATCAGCGTGGGGCTGATTGCGGCGACCAGGCCGGCTACCCAGCCCGCCCGCGCCGAGAACAGCCGCGCCGCCAGCCCATAGACGGACGCGACCAGTGCCGCCGCCAGAAACGCCTGCGTCACGCGGAGAAGTTGCATCTCGCCGTCGTTGTAAGCGCGGCCTTCGGTCGGCCCGCCGGGGACGATCACCTGGGCAATGCCAGTCAGCAGCAGGTAGAGCGGCGCGGTTTGCAGCGGCCCGGCGGTCTTGCCAGTCGTCACCAGGTCGCGCCCGTTCTGCATGTACCAGTTGGTGTCGCCGCCCTCGAAGACCGGCGACGGCTCGAGGATCAGCACGAAGGCCAGGCGCAGGGCCAGCGCCAGCAGGAACAATGCCAGGGCCGGACGCACACCCAGGAAATGACGGGTTTTGGGGAACGGTCTCACGGTATAATAGCTGCCGATCAGTGTGTGCTGAGCGCGCTGTTTATACCGCCACACAAGAAGGCAGGCAAACATCGCATGGCCGTCGTGCAGGGTGTGGATAGAGTCCGCCGGGCAATCTGGCCGCGCTCGCCAGCCTCACCCCCGCTCGGCGCTGACGCGCCTCGCCGCCCCCTCTCCACGTCGTGGAGAGGGAGCAAGCCGAGCGGGGCGAGGCTGGGGGTGAGGCTGTTCACCAGCGACAGGGGGCAGGTCACTCATGACAGGGGCACGCACGCCTCTGCCCAGGCGCGCGGGCTGGCCCTCGCCCGGCGGCGCGGCTTCTGGCCGCTGGTGATCGTCCTCCTGGCCCTGGCCCCGCGCCTGGTCTTCTGGGCGATCAGCGAGCATCCGGGGCTGTGGGACCCCAGCGAATACTACAACCTGGCGCTGAGCCTGCACGAAGGCCGGGGCTTGACCCTGGACTACATCTGGAGCTTCGCCAACGACCCGGCGGCGGTCACGCACCCGCTCGATCACTGGCTGCCGCTGCCGGGCGTCCTGGCGGCAGGTGGCTTCGCCCTGTTCGGCGTCTCGGTGCAGGCGGCGCTGCTGCCCTTCGTGCTGCTCGGCGTGCTGCAAAGCCTGCTGGCCTACTGGTTCGCGCTGCGTATTGGCACCAGCCGCGCGGTGGCTGTCTTCGCCGCGCTGGCGACCGCCTGGACGCCCTGGCTGTTCCTCTCATCGCTGCACAGCGACACGACGACGCCCTTTGGCGTGTGGGCCTTCGGCGCGCTGGCGGCGGTCTATCTGGGCGTCCGCGAGGACGGGCGTTGGCTGTGGGCCGCGGGGGCGCTGGGGGGGCTGGCCATGCTCACCCGCAACGACGGCCCGGCGCTGATCGCCGCAGGGGCGCTCGGCGGGCTGTGGCTGGCCTGGTGGCGCGGCGCGTATCCTCGCCTCCGGCACGTGCTGGGCGCGGGCGTCACCCTGGCGATTGTGCTGCTGCCCTGGGTGGCGCGCAACCTGTCGGAGCTAGGCACCGTCTGGCCGCGCAGCACGGCGGACGCCTTCTTCGTCACCGAGCACGAGGACTTCTACGCCTACGCCAAAGAGATCAGCCTGCAAACCTACCTCGATCAGGGGCTGCGCGTCATCCTGGGTAAGATCGCCTTCGAACTGGCGGCGAGCGTCAAGCTGATGATCACCCTGGTCGAGCTGGTCTTCCCGGTGGCCATCCTGGGCGGCTTTGTGGACGCCTGGGCGACGCGGCGGAGCGCGGCGCGCCGCGACCTGGCTCCCTTCGCCCCGGCGCTGCTCTTCGTCCTGTTCACCTGGGTCGCCTACGGCGCGCTGATGCCCTACCTGAGCCAGGGAGGGAGCTTCAAGAAGGCGTATCTGGCGATGGTGCCCTTCCTGCTGATCTTGGGGGCGCAGACGGTCGAGCGCTACGTGCGCCCGCGCGCGGCGTTCCTGGCGGCGGCGGCGCTGACGCTGGCCCTGCTGCTGGCCAGCGCCGTCGAACTGACGCGCGCCGACTTCAAGCTGAACAACGCGCAGCGGGCCATGTACCTGGACGTGGGGGACGTGCTAGACCAGTTGCAGGCGGACGAGGAGCGCGAGATCATCGTCATGACGCGCGATCCCTGGTCGGTCAACATGATCACCGGCTACCGCGCCGTCATGGTGCCCAACGAGCCACTCGACGTGATCCTGGAGGTGGCGGATCGCTACGGCGTGACGCACCTTCTCGCGCCCGTCCCGCGCGATGCGATCACGGCCATTGACCGGGGCGAAGCATCGCACCCGCGCCTGGTGCGCGTCGCCGAGCTGCCGCAGCACCGCATGCACGTGTACCGGATTGCGCCGGTGGCAGAGGACGAGTGAACGGTTGCCGGTTGTCGGTCGGCAAGAGCCAGGGGGGTATCCCAGTTCTGGGGGGCGCCGCCGAGCGGCTCTCCGTAGGGGCGTATTGCAATACGCCCCTACGAAGTCATCTCACCAGCGCTATCCTCGTGAGATGTCTCCCGGCGGTATGGGTCCACGAACGACCCGTGAGGGGCGGCTATCTGGCTGCTGGGATTGCCCCCCTATCCCCTGGTCCCTTCCCCCGCGCTGCGCGGAGGGAAGGGGAGCAGGCCCGCCGCTCTGCTCCCTTCCCCTCACGAGGGGGAAGGGCCGGAGATGGGGGGAACAAGCACGCCAACAGCTTGTTCGTGGCCCCCAGCGCTACAGATTCGTTGTGTTTTTCCCGGAGTGTATGCAATAATATAAGACATACCCCCTCTGATCGCTTCGGCGGCAGAGTGCAAAGCCGCGCAAGCGGCTTTTGCCGTTTAAGGAGCGGCCTCAGCAACGTGACCGTAGTCGCCGTCAACACCGTATGATGGCCGGGCGCTGTCGAGCGCACCTGTGACGTTCACTGACAACTGACAACTGATCGCTGATCACCGATCATCCGCCCGGCACCGATTTTGCGAAGGAACTTCCCATGCTCATCCGCGAGCCGATGGTTCAGGCCACACACTTCTACCTGCGCGAAGCGCCGGGCGACACCGACGCCCGCCGCCGCGACCGGCACGACGCCTTTGCGACCGACGCCCGCCGCCAGTTGGAGGCGTTGGCCGGCTGGCTGGCGCTGCCCGCCCCGGCGTTGCCCGCCATCTCCATTTGGGAGGGCGCGCCCCCGGACGAGCCGCAACCGCTGACCGCCGTCACCTCGCTCCAGGGGCTGACCAACGCGACCGCCGTGCTCGCCGCCTACGCGCTGCGCAACATGCTTGTGCTGCGCCTGGCGGTCATGCGCGCCGGCGAGCACGACCAGAGCACCTGGGCCATGCTCGACCAGGTGCTCAACCGCCCGCCCAACACCCCGACGTGGCTGAACATGACCCGCTACTGGTGCGGCATTGCCCCGCGCCCGCCCGAAGACCTCGAACAGGAACGCCTGCAAGCGATCAAGACGTACTTCGGCGTGCTCTACCTGGGCAGCGCCGACCAGCCGCATATGCTGGTCTACCCCGACGCGCGCACGCAGACGCGGGCCGATCTGTTCCTGCGCGCGCAGGCTCCGCAGCTTGACTGGTTCCCCGTGCAGGCCCGTTACCGCCTGCAGGCGTACACCGACCACGCCTCGCGCGCCGCCCGCCAGCAGCAGGCCGCGCTGGACAAGGTGATGCAGGCGGCGCAGGCATGGGGGCCACCGGATCAGTTGGCCGGGGTGCGCGCGCTCTCGCCGCTGCAAGCCGAGCTGGACACCCTCGAATCCACCTATGGCGCGGTGCTGGCTGACCTGACTGAGACGCACGCAGTGGCCCAGGAACTCCACACGCTGGCCCTCGAGTACCGGCTGGCGTTGATGCGCAGCGGCCTGTGGGACGCCGCGCCGACCATCTGGGAAGCCCAGGTCAACCGGCTGGAGATGCTCTACGCGCAGGTTCAGGCGGACACCCACTACATTGACAGCACGCTGCGGCGCATGGACCTGACGCTGCGCACGCTCAACACGCGCGTCGCCCTGCTGCAAGGTGAGCGCGAGCGCCTGCTGGTAGGCTTGATCGCGCTGGTGGGGCTGGCCCTGCTCGTCGTGCTGGTGGCGGATACCGATCCGCTGCGGCTGGCCATCCGGCTGGTGGCGCTGATCATCCTCGCGCTGGCGGGCTGGTGGGGCTGGCGGCGCTGGTCACGGCGAAGTGCGTCCCCGCCTGAGGCGTGAACAGAGAGTCGTTGGTTTTGGGTTATTGGTTGTGGGTTTAGGGTCGCCGGTTGCTGGTAGAACTGACGCCAGGTCACCCCGTTCTTACCAAGAACCAACCACCAATCACTACCTCACGGCGCGGGATTGAGCGCCGGATAGAGCGCCTGGTAGCGGGCGTGCTGTGCGGCGTAGAGGGCCTGATCTGCCGGGTCGGGCGTCTCGGTCGCGCCGTAGTGCACGACGCTGGCAACCGCCTGCGCCAGGTCATAGAAGACACGCGCGCCCAGCCCGGCCAGCATCGCCGCGCCGGTCGCCGTGTGCTCGGTTCCCTCGACGGTTTGCAGCGACACACCCAGCG
>JAGPFT010000149.1 GCA_018056405.1 Anaerolineae bacterium | reverse complement strand
CTGCGCAACCAGGGTCGGGATGTCTTCGATGGCTGGCTCAACCATACCCGCCTGGGGTACAACTACCGCATGGACGAGATGAGCGCTGCGCTCGGCCTGGCGCAACTGCAGCGCATCGAGGAGCTTCTGGAGAAGCGCGCTCGTGTGGCTGCGTGGTACAACGAGCGCATTGGTGAGATGCCGGGGCTGGGAAAGCCCTACATCGCTCCGACCACGACCCGGATGAGCTGGTTCGTCTACGTCATTCGTTGCGGTGACGGCGTTGACCGCAACCGCCTGATCGAATACCTGAAGGAGCAAGGCGTATCCTCCCGCGCGTATTTCACGCCGATCCACCTGCAACCCTTCTATCAAGAGCGATTTGGCTGGCGGCGCGGCGATCTGCCGAATACCGAGAAAGCGGGCGATACCTTCCTGGCGCTGCCCTTCTCCGGCGTGATGACGGAGGAACAGGTGGAATATGTGTGTGAGAGGCTGCGGGAGGGCACTGCGCAGGCGCAATAGCCTTCCGCGCTGATGCGCCCTGCTCAGCTTCGCGCCGGACGACTTCCCCATCGCTTATCGCGAATATCAGCGCCTGATCTCGCTGCCGCTGCACCCCGGCCTGAGCGATGAGGATGTGGGGGACGTGATCGCGGCGGTCATGGATGTGGTGGAACAGTTCAGGCAGTAGAAAAGCCTGCAGAGAATGAGTATGACACAGATACGAATATACCCAATTTTCGATGCATTCTACTACTCCTTCTATGTCGAGGGGATAAGAAGGAGACATGGACGGACCAAGGTCGTATATAACTCATCGGGTTTTCCTGCTACTGTGCCAAACCTTCACGCACACAACCACTTTGCTTTGATTGTAGGAACAGATCCCGGGGTGAAAGTGCTCATTGATGCCAGCGATCCTCCCTCCTTTGCTCCGGAGGGATTGGATTGGTGTGACATATATGCGAAGATTAATGTGGATGACAGGCAGATTCCGGCTAACTACCGACACAAAGTACTGCCCGTAGGACCAAGCTTCGGGATCAAATTATGGGAACTACCGAGGACTATGCTGCTTGCCATGACGCGATATGTTAGGTTTAGAGCCTTCATCTCTCATCCTCGCGAGTATTTTGCTGGCTATTACCGCCAGTGGCGGTATCGCCTACCAGAGACCGCTTTTGTGCCCGGCAAGTCTCAAGGTAATTACATCTTTTTTGCTGGCAGCTTGTGGAAACGAGAACCTGAGACTAACGTCTATCGGGCGAACTTCATTCGAGTCTGCTCCTCCTTGGAACAGATCCAGTTTGAGGGAGGGTTTGCTCCAAGAACAAGAAATGACATACAGGGCTTTGAAGAGCTAACTATGGTCCGGCGCATACCATTCGATGAATATTTGACGAAGCTGAAGTCTTCCGCTGTTGCCTTCAACACGCCGGCAGTCGCGGGATGTCATGGCTGGAAACTGGCGGAGTTTCTCGCATTAGGTAAGGCGATTATCTCCACGCCTTTGACAAGAACACTTCCCAGTCCCCTTGAACATGGCGTCCACGTCCATTACGTAGATGGGAGTCCTGAGTCAATTCGTCAGGCAGTGGTGGACATTTGCCATGATGATGGATATCGAAGAAAACTTGAAACAAATGCACGTGAATATTATCTAACCTATCTACATCCATCTCAAGTTATGCGTCGTATTCTCTCAGCGGCTGAGAGCATTCAACATAATGACCGAAATTTCGAAACGCGCCTTTAACCTCCTCGCCAGCGCCCTCGGTTTGCTCATCCTTTCGCCTCTCCTCGCCCTCATCGCTCTGCTCATTCGCCTCACGTCGCCCGGCCCTGTCCTCTACCGGGCAACACGCGCGGGGAAGGGCGGGCGCGAATTCACCCTCTACAAGTTCCGCTCGATGGTCGTCGGTGCCGACCGTCAGGGGCCGGGCATCACCGCCGCCGCCGACCCGCGCATCATCTCTATTGGGCGCATCCTGCGCCGCACCAGATCAAGGGGAAGTTATGGAAGATATGAACCACGAGTCTTGTAGAATCTGCGGGCAGACCACTTCATTTACTGATCTGCATTTCAGGACAAACGGAGAATACAGACTTCACAAATGTGACCGTTGCGGGACCGTAATAGTTGATTCCCGGCCAACCTCAGAGGAACTCAGTGAGGTTTACGACACTCTCTTTGCGGAAGGCGGGTACAAAGTATACCGTGATCGGCACCGCGATCTACTCGCCGGGAAATTGCCGAAGAGTCCATTTCTTAAAGGGAAAATGCTGCACAAAATCGGACAGCTCGCACCAGGAAGAACGATGGTTGAGATAGGAGGAGGAACAGGAGCATTTGGCGCCATTGTCTCATCACAGGGATGGAGCTATGCAGATTATGACATCTCCCAAGTAGCTGTGGGTTTCGTCAGAGACCTTGGATTGGAAGCTCATTGTTTTGAGGAAACAGACCTTCCTCCTATCCAGGAAAATAGTGTCGACGCTATCGTGATGTGGGAAGTAATCGAGCATATCTGGCCCGTCCATCAGTATCTGGTCAAGCTTAGAGATGCCCTCCATCGCAACGGGGTGCTTGCAATCAGCACGCCGAACTTAAGGAGGAAAGGCTACATGAACTCCTTGGCTCACCCTGGTCCGAATTCCCCTCCAATACATTTGAACTTCTTCACCCAAGAAGCACTGTCCGCTACTCTAGAAGCAGCGGGCTATTCGAGAATACAATTCATTCACAGACGAGTCTATCGCTCCGACCTAAAGCTGCGCAGTTTGATCTACAACGCAAAAATTGCTCTTGGAATATATGAAACTAAGACTCTCTATGTACTAGCCATACCTTGAAATATTGCATTTTCAGAATTCTGTGTCTCTTTGTTGCAGTCTTATGAAGAAGCCCTGATGTTCCCAGTGAGGCGTTGCTGACCTACCGCAACAAAGAAGCCATCCTGCACGGCCCCGACTGGGAACAGCGCTACGTCCGCGAAGTCATGCCCGCCAAGCTGGCCATTGACCTGCGCTATGTGCAGCAGGCTACCCTCGTCAGTGACATTCTGATCATCCTGCGCACGCTCCTCGCTTTGTTTCGGTGATCCGTCCCGTCTAAATCGGTCACTTACGCACTATGCAATAAACCCACCACGCACCATAGAAGCGATGTGGGGGGTAAACAGGGTCAAGTCCTGCTTTCTGTGGCCGGCTTTCCGTAAAAGGGAGGCGTGACATCGGACCAGATCGCCTTTGACGGGGGCAGGGGCGATTCGGTTGCCATGTGCTCTAGCACCAACTCGCGGCGCAGGGGTAACGTCCGTAAGGAGGCGTGTCGCCATACGCCCTGCCCGACAGGCTTTGCACGCGCCCTGACGTGAGAGAGGCACAGAGTGACAGGGAATGCTGTTCACCTCTCCGGCTTGACGCACACGGCGACGAAGTGCTCGGCCAGTGCGCGCGGCGCGCGGCAGGCCAGGGTCGCGCTCAGGCGGAAGACCAGCGGGTGAAAGGCGAAATAGGTCGGGTCTTCGATGGCGCGGAAGGTGTCCAACGCCAGGCCCGCTCCCTGCGCCAGCGCCTCGACCTGGCGGCGCGTGTTGGCGCGATAGACCACCGGGAAGGCGTCCGTTTCGGCGCGCCCGTACAGGCGCGGCACCAGCCAGCCCTGCAACGGGCGCAGCGTCCGGTTGAGCAGTGCGGCAGGGCTGCGCGCGCCGGGAGCCAGGACGATGAACGCACCGCCAGGCCGCAGGGCGCGCGCCACTTCCGCGAAGACTCGCGCCGGGTCGGGCAGGTGTTCCAGTACCCAACTGGCCAGCACCAGGTCTACGCTGGCGGCGGGCAGGGGCAGGGCATCCGCCAGGGCGACGGCGCGCGGTAAATCCGGCAGGCGATGCTCGGCCAGCGAGCGGTGATCGGGGTCGAGTCCCAGGGGGTGGGCGACCGCCGGGCCGAGCTGTTCCAGCGCGCCGCCGCGTCCGCAGCCCAGGTCGAGCACGCGCATCCCCGCAGCCAGCCGCTCGCGGATCAACGCCTCGTAGACGGCGGTGGCCGGACGCCAGCCGGGGCGCATCCGCGCGTAGCGGGCGCGGTAGGTGTTCTGCTGCTCAAGCGACAGGGGCATGTCTTCCTCAGCCGGCATACCGTCCTGGACGGGCCGGCGATCCATCTCGTCAAGAGACGACTCGCAGGGGCGCTGCTCTGCCGCGCCCTGGGGCGGCCTCACCCCCCGCCTCGCTGCGCTCAGCTTACCCCCTCTCCACGACGTGGCTGAGGGGGCGGCGAGGCCACCGTCAGGGGGCCGAGCGGGGGTGAGGCTTCGTAGGGGCGTACTGCAATACGCCCCTACAGACGACGCTCTATTCCCGACTCCCCACTAGCGCACGCTGATCCGGCTGCCGTCGGGCGTCTTGGTCACCGCGATCTGCACCGGGAAGGCGTCGCGCAGTTCGTCAATGTGGGTGATGGCCAGCACCAGGTCAAACTGATCCTGGATCGAGGTGATCGCTTCGACCAGCCGCTGCCGCCCATCGTCGTCCTGTGTGCCGAAGCCCTCGTCAATGAACAGGGTGCGCAGTTGCGCGCCGGCGCGCCGGGCGAGCATCTGGCTGAGCGCCACGCGAATGGCGAAGTTGACGCGGAACGCCTCCCCGCCCGAATACAGGTCGTAGCTGCGCGTGCCCAGTTCGTCGCTGATCAGGATGTCCAGCGTCTCGATCACCCCTCCGCCGGACTTCTTCTCGCGCTGCGTGTCGAAGCGGACGTGCATCCGCCCCCCGGTCATACGCGCCAGCAGGTAGTTGGCGCTCTCCTGCAGCTCCGGGATCACCGCCTCGATGATCATCGCCGGGACGCCGTTCTTGCCGAAGGCGTCGCGCAGTTCCTCGTACAACCCCTGCTCGGCCAACCGTTCGTCGCGGCGTTTTTCCAGGTCGGCCTTGCGCTGGCGGGCGTTCTCCAGGGCAATGAGCGCCTGCTGCACGCGCACAACCGCCGCCTGAGCCTTCTGCTCAGCCGAGCGGGCCTCGCGCATCTCCCCTTCGCGGCGGCGCGCCTCCTCGACGCGCTCGCCCAGCGCCTCGATCTCGGCCTGGGCAGCGCTGGCCTCCGCGCGCTCCTGGGCCAGCGACTCCTCCCAGCGGGCGCGGCGGGCGGCGGCAGCATCCAGCGCGCGCCGTACTTCCGGCTCGTCGCGCAGCGCGGCGTCCAGCGCACGCTGGCGCTCCTCGTACTCGCTGAAGGCGCTCAGTGTCTCGCGGACGGCGCTGTGCGCCTCAGAGTCGTAGCCGAGCGAGTCGATCTCGGCGCGGATCGTCTCGCGCTGAGCCTGTAACTCCTGGGCGAAGTCACCGGCGGCAAGCTGCGCCTCAATCGCGTCGAGCGCCGAGCGTTCCGTGCCCAGTAGCTCGGCGGCGGTGCGGGCCGCCTCGACATTGGCTTCCAGTCTGGCGGCGCGGTCGCGTAACTTCTGCAAGTCACGCAACTCGCCGTCGAGCGTCTTGATGGCAGCGTCGTGGGCCTTGCGCTCGGCCTCGATCTCCTTGAAGCGATCCACATTGGCCCGGTAAAGGTCGCGGCGCGCGGTGCCCTCGGCCTGCACTTCGGCGAGCACCGCCTGCCGGTGCTCCTCGCTGAGCGGCTGGCCGCACAGCGGGCAAACCGCTCCGGCGGCCTCAAGCTGGTCGAGGCGCGCCCGGAGGTCGAGCATTTCCTTGTGCAGAGTCTTGTTGTCGGCCCCCAGCGTGGCGCTCAACTCGATCAGCCCGGCCAACTCCTGGCGCAGCGCCTCGCGGGTCGCTTCCTGGGCCTCCAGCCGGGCGATCTCCACCTGGACATCGGCCAGGTCTGCTTGCAGCGCCTCCAGGTCGGCAGCGGCGCGCTGAGCGGTGCCAATACGGTCGCGGTGCACGCTGGCCTGCGCTTCCAAATCGGCGCGCTGCGCCTGGATCGCGCCCTCGACTTCGGTCAGCCGGTCTTTGATGGCGCTCATCGCCTGCAACTTTTCGCCGAGCGCCTGGTCGGTCTCGCGGGCGGATTGCAGGCGCTGGTAGCCTTCCAGGATGGACTCGCGCTCCTCGACGACGGACTCCAGGGCGGCCAGCCGCTCCTGCAGGCGAGTCAGTTCGGCGTCAATCTCGGCCAGGTCGCGCTCGCGCTGGCGGATGCGCTGCTCCGCCGCAGCCAGGCGCGCCTTCGCCGCCTCCATCTGCTCCTCCGCCCCGGCGACCTCGGCATAGCGCGCCTCCGCTTCGACGCGGCGTTTCTCCGCATCCGCGAACTCCCCCTCACGCAGTTCCAGGTCGCGCCGCAAGGCCGGCTCCTCCAACTCCTGGCGGGCGATCTCCTCAATCTGCAGGGTGAAGAGGTCGAGGTTGTGCTTGATCACGCGCAGCCGTTCTTTGGCCCGCTCCTCGTACTGTTCCCACTGGTCGAGGCCCAGGATGTCGGACAGCAGGCGCTTACGCTCGCCGGGCGCGGCGACGGTGAAGGCGTCGGCGCGGCCCTGTTGCAGGAAGGCCGAATGGACGAAGGTCTCGTATTCCAGGCACAGCAGCTCGCTGATGCGGCGGGTCGTCTCGTTGACCGAGGGAGCGGTGATGGCCGCCCACTGGCCTGGCTCCTCGTCCCAGGCGAACAGGTCAAGCGTGCTGCGCCCGGCGGCCCCTGCTTTCTTGGCCTTCTGGCGGCGGCGCACCACGCGGTAGAGGTTGTCGCCCTGGGCGAAGTCCAACTGGACGTACATCTCGCTCTGACCCTGGTGGATCAGGTCGTCGTCGGAGCGCACGCGGGCCTTGCCCCACAGCGCCCAGGTGATCGCGTCCAGCAGCGACGACTTGCCCGCGCCGTTCGGCCCGGACAGGCAGGCCAGGTGCATCCCCTCGAAGCTAATCGCGTCGGGCTGGCGATAGGCCAGGAAGTTGTATAGTTCCAGTCGTTTAGGAAGCATCGTTCATCACCGTTCGCTTCAATGCCGTTGCCTATACATTACCCCCATCTTTGGTCGTGCCTGCCCCCCATCCCCGGCCCTTCCCCCCTTGTGGGGGAAGGGAGAAAAGCGGCGGGCCTGCTCCCCTTCCCTC
>JAGPFT010000148.1 GCA_018056405.1 Anaerolineae bacterium | reverse complement strand
GTTCTGGAACGCGAGGGGTTCGCTGTGGAGAGCGCGCGTGATGGTGTGGCTGCGCTGGAAAAAGCGCGCGCACTGAAGCCTGACCTGATCCTGCTGGACGTGCAGATGCCGCGCCTGAACGGGTTCGAGGTGACGGCGCGCCTGCGCGAAGACCCGGAGACGGCGCGCATTCCCGTGATTTTTGTCACGGCTGCCGCGCGCGAGCCATCGGACGTGGCACACGGCCTGCAACTGGGCGCGGATGACTACATCCGCAAGCCGTATGATTACCACGAGCTGGTCGCCCGTGCCGTCAGCAAGATGCGCGCGCGCCATCTTGAAGACCGGCTCCAGCGACGCAACGCCGAGCTTGAGGCGCTGGTGCGTGTCGGGGCCGAGTTCAACCAGCGGCTGGCGCTCCCGGAGCTAACTGGACGCATGATCAATATCATTACCCAGGAGTTCTCTGCCCAGTTCGTGGAGCTATACCTGTTTGATGAGGAGGGGCAGCCGGTCTTATGTCATGACACCGTGCACGGAGAGATCAGCCAGGGCGAAGCGCGGGCTTTGCTAGAGCGCCCCGGCTCGGTCGCCGGACACGTGTACCGCACAGGCGAGCCGTTCTTGCAGGCTGAGCTTACCGACGAGTCCGACTATCTGAGCGCACAGGGGCTTGGCTCTGCACTCGCCGTCCCGCTCCACCATCATAACTGTCTCCTGGGAATTCTGGTGGTGGCACACAGCGAGCCGGGCTTCTACGGCGAAAGCAAGCTGCGCATGGCGCGCTCCATCGGTGAGCAGGCGGCACTGGCCGTGCGCAATGCACAGCTCTATGCGGCGCTCCACACCTACGCCCAGAACCTGGAAACGATGGTCGAAGAACGAACTTGCGAGCTTCGCTCAGCGCAGGCGGCACTCGTCCAGTCCGAGAAACTCGCGGCGTTGGGTCGCCTGGCAGCGGGGATCGCGCACGAGGTCAACAACCCGCTTCAGCCGATTCTGAACACCCTGGAGGTTGCCATCGAGGATATCGCCAGTGGACAGCCGGTTGATCCGCAGAGCCTGCGCATCGCGGAACAGGAGGTGCAGCGAATCAAGGGCATCGTGGCGCGGCTACTGGACTTCGCGCGTCCCAGCACAGGGGAGATGATCCCGGTGAACCTGCCCGCTTTGGTGGAGGAGGTGATCTTCCTCACGCACAAGCAGATGGAGCGCATGGACATTCGTGTGTCCAAGTCCTTGCATGAGGTGCCGCTTGTGCAGGGCACGCCGGCCCAGTTGAAACAGGTGCTCCTGAACCTGATGCTCAACGCAGCCCAGTCTATGGCTGGAGGGGGCGACCTGACCATTGAGGTATACCCGGAAGGGCAGGGGGTAGTCCTGGCCGTTTCGGATACGGGGACGGGCATAGACGACGAGTCGGTTAACCGAGTCTTCGAGCCGTTCTACTCGACCAAGAGCGATGGCACCGGCCTGGGACTTTCAGTGACTTACGGCATTGTGCAGGGACATGGGGGGACGATTCGCGTTCGCAGCCAGGTAGGAGAAGGCAGCCAGTTTGTAGTCTGGCTGCCCTGCTAACAACCGGACTCTGCGCAGCCGTCCCTCATGCGCTTTGACGATCATGATCGGTAGTCGCTTGTAGGGGCGGGTTTGCAAACCCGCCCCTACAAGACATTTGCGCGTATTACCTGACTTGATTGTCAATTCTCATTAGGGCACGTGATGCACTTCCTGGCGGTGCTTTGGCCTCCATCCCCCGGCCCCTTCCCCCGAAATGAGGGAAGAGGAGTCGCCAGGACAGTGTTCCCCTCGCTCCGCGCAGCGTGGGGGAGGGATCAGAGGTAGAGGGAATTCTCTGTGAAGCTCATAGCAGCCTCTCGCGGCAGGCGGCGCGGAGCCTGTTACCTGTTCCAAAGTGCCTGGAAGCTGGCCAGGCCAATCTCTCCTGTGCCTAGCTCGCCGCTCATGTAGCGCTGCGCTGTCTCCAGCGCGACCTCGGCGTGAAAGAGGGTGTCCTGCGGGACGGCCTGGCAGCGATTGATCCAGACGCCTACCGCGTCAACCTGGCCCGCCGCCTGGGGAGCTTGTTGGGCGACTAGCTGCATTCCTTTCGTGATGGTATCTGCCAGAGCGCGACTTGGCTCGGCGCAGAACTCCACATACAGCGTCTTGCCCAGGTCGCTGTTGGCGACAACGGCGCGGTAGTCCTGGCCGAGGCCGGCGGTCTCCAACTGGCTGTTGAGCGTCTGAAGCACACTCGCCACAGCGACATCCTCGACGGGCAGCACAGTCAGCGGGCCAGGGTCTTGCCGAGCGCCATCCTCTTCGCGCAGGAAGAGGCCCCACAGAGCAGCGACGGCGATCACGATAAGAACCAGGAAGGCTAGCACTCCCCAGCGCCGGCGGCGTCCAGACCGTCGCCGGGGTGCCTGGGGAGCGGACCCTTCCTCCTCGCTGCTCTCCTCCAGCCGGAGCAGCGCTTCGAGGTCTACGTCGTCATCGCCGAGCGCCGCCAGCAGATCGGCGCTGTCCACATCCGCATTTTCTTCGCTTTCCGCGCCCACCGACAGCAAGTCCTGCTCGAGATCGCGGAAGGGGTCTGCGGAGGCGGCCAGCTCCGCCGCACGGGCAGCTTCGTCCTCTTCCTCGACAAGGTATACTTCGTCAAGCTCTGGAACTGACTCCTCTTCGAACGACTCGTAGACGGGCGCGGGCGGCGTGAACGTTCCTTCCACGAGGGCTTCCTCTTGAGGGAGAGGGGCGCGGTCATCGGTGAAGAACGCCAGAGCCTCGAGATCGGCAGGGGTGGGGAAGCGGCTCTCCAGCGCATCCAGTAGCTCGCGCGCTTTGTGGGCGTTCGGATAGTTCGGGTCGAGTTCCAAGACGCGATTCAGCGAGTGGCGAATCTCGTCCGAGTCAGTCTGCGCATGGGCGAGAAGCCACCAGGCGTGGACGTTTTCGCTATCTTCGTCCAGGAGCGAGCGCAGTATCTGCTCTGCTTCGGCGGTGTGGTCGTGCTTGATGTACCGGTAAGCGCGCTCCAATTGCTCACGCATTTCGTTCATGTCGCTCCCTCCACGCGCTGTCTGACGCACTTGCTCATAAGGCGGATTATAGCCAGACTGAATTGCGGTGCAAGGCGGCTGTGTAGGAGGAGGCGCAAGAGGTGTGTGAAAGCGAGGCGGCAGAATTCTCTGGACGGCGGTCACGCGCAAGCGGGGGGATAAGCGGGAGAAGCAAACGAGGAGCGCTACTCTTACGTGCTCCTCGCGATCTCAGCGAGCACGCATCCAACGTGCATAAATTGGTGCCCTGGAGAGGACTCGAACCTCCACGCCCGAATGGGCACAGGCCCTCAACCTGCCGCGTATACCAATTCCGCCACCAGGGCAAGTAACGGGAATTATATACAGCCCGCCGCAGTTCTGTCAATGGGGGTGCGTGCAAAACCTGTCAGGTAACAGGGTTGCGCTCCTTAGCCTCACCCCTGCCCGGCGCTGGCGCGCCTCGCCGCGTGTGGAGAGGAGGACAGGCTGAGCGCAGCGAAGCCAGGAGGTGAGGTAAGGCTCTGCACACCGAGATTTGATGCGATTACCCTGCGCACACACCCTGTTAATGGTTGGCAACACCGCTTGGCCGGCGTACAATCGAAGGCTGTGTCCTGCGCGGTTGGGGCTGCGGCTAGGCCCAAGACAGGAATTTGTGCGATGAAGATTGCGCTCGATGCGATGGGAAGCGACCGTTACCCGGCTCCTGATGTCGAAGGGGCTGTGCTGGCCGCTCGCGAGCTGGGGGTGGAGATTCTTCTGGTCGGTGACGAGACACGGGTGCGAACAGAGCTTGGCAAGTACGACCACCAGGGGCTACCGCTAGAGATTGTGCACGCGCCTGAGGCTGTGGCTATGGCCGACAGGCCAGGCGTGGCAGGCCGTGCCAAGCCGAACTCGTCTATGCACATCGGGATGCAATTGGTCGTAGAGGGTCAGGCCGATGCCTTCGTGACGGCTGGCAACACCGGCGCGGCGCTGGCAATCGCTACCCTGCACACGCTCAAGCGCATTCCTGGCGTTCACCGTCCAGCATTGTGTGCGTTGCTCCCCTTCGGCGGCAAGCCGGTGATGGCGCTGGACATCGGCGCTAACGCTGACTGCAAGGCGGAATGGCTCGCCCAGTTTGCCGTGATGGGCAGTCTTTACACGCAACATGCGCTCGGTCGCAGTAGCCCGCGCGTCGGGTTGCTTTCCAACGGTGAAGAACTCGGCAAGGGTACGGTATTGGTTCAGGAAGCGGCGGAACTCCTTCAGCAAAGTGGGGTTAATTTCGTAGGAAACGTTGAGCCAAAGGAGATTCTGGGAGGGCGCGTGGACGTGGCCGTCATGGATGGCTTCTCCGGGAATGTGCTGCTCAAGTCTATGGAGGCCATTGGGGCCGCCGTTTTCGATCTTATCCGCCAGGAGTTGCACGCGGACTGGCGATCAAAGATGGCCGGGCTGCTCGGTAAACCAGCCTTCCGGCGCGTGTACCGCAGAATTGACCCCTTCGAGGTCGGTGGGGCACCCCTTCTGGGCGTCAACGGTGTTGTCATCATTGCGCATGGGCGCTCGAATGCGTTCGCTGTGAGGAACGCCATCCACCAGGCCCAATACGCTGTATCGGGACGGATCGTGCAAGCCATCGCCGATGGGCTGCACGCCGCGCCCGCGCAAAGTGAACAGAGCTAAGTGAGAGTGCAAGGAGAAAGACGACTGCTATGGAACTCATACGCAATGGTTTTCCGCGTGTGGTGATCACTGGGATGGGGGCCGTCACCCCACTGGGGCGGTTCCCGGAGTACTGGGAAAAACTCAAGGCCGGCATATCCGGCATCAGGCGCATTCAGAGCTTTGACCCATCCAATCTGGAAGTGCAGATTGCTGGCGAAGTCCTCGACTTTGACCCGACGGAGTATATCGAGGCTAAGGAAGCACGGCGCATGGGCAGGCCAGCCCATTTTGCGGTCACGGCGGCATTGGATGCCCTCAAAGATGCGGGGCTGACTATCGAGGACATTAGGACAATCCGCGAGCGCGTGGCAGTGGATTTCGGGTCATCCCTGGGCGCGCACGATCTGGCGCAGCAGGCGTCATTCGGCTTCCGCACGAAAGGGCGGCGTCCTGGCCCCTTCTTGCTGATCGAATCGATCCCCAACATTCCTGCCCATCATATCAGCCGTGTGCTGGGTGCGCTGGGGCCGCTGGTATGTCTTTCGACAGCTTGCGCCACTGGCACGCACAGCATCGGCGATGCGATGAACCTGATTCGCTACAGGAAGGCGGACATGGTAGTGACCGGCGGCGTGGAAGCCATGATCCTTGACTATGGCATCGCTGGCTTCATCTCGATGAAGGGCCTGGCGACAGGCTATAACGACGATCCGGCCAAGGCGAGCCGTCCCTTCGATCTCAACCGCAATGGGTTCGTCTTCTCCGAAGGGGCAGGGGCGATGATCCTGGAAACGCTGGAACGGGCGATCAAGCGCGGGGCGCGCATCTATGCCGAGGTGCTCGGCATGGCGTCCTCGTCTGACGCTTACCACGTGGCAGCCCCGGAGCCAACTGGCCTGGGCGCGGCCAATGCCATGCGTTGGGCGATCCAGGATGCCGGGCTAGACCCCGACAAGATTGACTACGTGAACACGCATGGGTCGTCCACCCAGGCGAATGACGCAGTTGAAACCCTCGCCATGAAGCAAGTCTTCAAAGACCATGCCTACAAGCTGGCCGCCAACTCGACCAAGAGTATGCTCGGCCATCTGCTCGGCGGGGCGGGCGCGGTGGAGGGAATCGCCACCGTCATGTCGCTGTTCGAGCAGATACTGCACCCGACGATCAATCTGGAGACGCCCGATCCAGAGTGCGATCTCGACTACGTCCCCAATGAAGCGCGCGATGCCAGGCTGACTTTCGCCATGTCGAACAGCTTTGGACTCGGCGGGCAGAACGCCTGCGTGGTGTTTGGCCGCGTGTAGAACATGCGCGCCAGCAGTGACCAGGTGATAGCCGTTCAATTCCCCGCAACGACTATCACCTGGACGCGCTGGGCCTGTTCCAGTTGGCTCTGCGTCAGCCGCGCCTGAGTGCACAGGCGGCTTCCACCGGCAGCCAGCCACTCGTCCAGGGTGGGGCTGGTGGCCATGCCGGATACTGCCTCAGCGTAAATGCGCGCTCCCCAATAGTAGTAACGCCGGGTCTCGGCGGTCCATGATGCCCATCCCCTGCTGATGATCCCGTGTCCGCCGTTATAACCTGCCAGCGCCAATCCAGCATGACCCTCAGCAATCTGCAGGCTGCCGGCCAGGTAGTCCATCCCTCGCCGCGCATTCGTCGCTACGTCCAGCATATCCTCGCCAGGCTCGAAGTGAAAGGGCATCACCTGGAAAAGCCCCTGCGCCCCTGCCGGAGATGATACCGACGGGTCGCCGCAGCTTTCGATCTGGATGAGGGTGGCGATCAGGTTGGGATCAATCTGGTAGAGGACTGCCCACGTTTGGATGAGCGGCGTCCAGTACAGCACTTCATCGGTGAAGACCCCCGCCAGGGGGCTGGCTGCTGCCTGCGGTCCAACTGGAGAATCGGCGTAGTCGTAGCGGTACGGATCGGCTACAGCGTAGACCCGATTCCCTGTGACGGCGTGCCAGAACAGGGCTGTCCCCAGCGTGGCCGCAAAGCCGACGACCGCACAGGAGAGCAGCGCGACGGAGGCGATGATGAGCGACAGCGGACGAGTGTTCACCGTTCTTTCCTTTTGCGGACGAGCGCGGACTGGTGCGGGCAGCAAGTTGACTGAAACAGAACGCATGTTCTAGTTCTGATTTCTAGGATACCAGTTTATGGGCCGCGAGTCAAGAGCATGTCGCGCAAGAAGGGCACCGTCGGCAACCCATCGGCGCAGGCCGGTGCCCGCTAGCCAGGGCGCGAAAAGGGTGCATTCGCTTTTTGGGGCAGTGATCTTGAGCCGCTGAGATGACGAGGGCGCGGAGGGGAAAGTCGGAAAAGCTCTGAGGCTTTCTCTGCGACCCCTGCGCGCTCTGTGATGGACCGGTTGAGA
>JAGPFT010000147.1 GCA_018056405.1 Anaerolineae bacterium | reverse complement strand
CGTGAGAAGCATTGAGAGGGCGACCGATCAACCTCACCCCCTGGCCTCGCTACGCTCGGCTCTTCCCCCTCTCCGTTGACGGAGAGGGGGCGGCGAGGCGTGGTAGCGCCGAGCGGGGGTGAGGTAACGCGGAATGCGCAGAGCAGCGCCCCTACCTGACAACCCTTGCTCGCTCCCGTCAGGCACGTTAGGCGCTGGAATCCGGCTCTGCTAGCGCGAGAGGCACCTGACGCCGATCTTGCGGCGCATGAGGATCGTCGTAGTAGAGTAGCACAATGACCTCATAGCCCGGCCCGGCCTCGCCGCCGTCGCGCAGATGGAGGGTGAAGGCCAGGTGAAAGGCCATCGCAGCTACAACGCTGGTTGTGGCCACGACTTTCCCCGCGTCGTTGCGGATGGCGATCTCCAGGTTGGGCCGCTCGCGGAAGGGGGTGACGTCCACTTCGACCCTAACGCGCCGCCGGTCGGGGTAGGGCACGGCGCGCACGCGCTCGATGCGCACTTCGTCGGGCGGCAGCAGAGGCAGGTTGGGGATCAGGTTCAGGGGGCCGCTGGTCATGGGCGATGCTCCTCATCAGGGGATGGAGGCTGTGTCGCGGTACGATTCGCGAGCGATGACCAGCGGTTCCGGGCGGGCAATGCCGACCGTGTAGTGATTGGGCAGATCGCCAGGTCGCGGCAGCACATGGTACGTCGCACCAAAGGCGTTCAGGGCGTCCAACAGGGGGGGCAGGGCGGTAGCTACGCGCGGGTCGGGGTCGTGGAGCAAGATGATCACGCCCTCGACAGCAGCCTGAGCGGTAAGATACGGCTTGTCCGGCGACGGCAGCAGCAACGAGCGAAGCCCGCCGGGGCCGTCAATGGCGCGCCAGACAACCGCGTCCGGCTCGGCGCGCTGCTCCCACAGCGGCAAGGGGTTGATATGCCAGCCGCTGTAGTCGTAGACTTCACGCAACCAGCCCAGCAGATGGCGATAGGCGGCCAACTCAGGATCGTAGGGGAACGATTCCCAGCAGCCCCCGTCGGCGAGCAGGAACACATTGCCCTCGGCGCTGTCGTACCCCCCACCGGGCCGACGAAACAGGCGCGGCTGCGCCAGATAGAGCGCCAGCGCGTCCGGGTAGGGTGCGAGCACTTCACGGATGCGCAGCTCCGTGTCAAGGTAGAGACGGGCCAGGTACGAAGGTGCAGGTCGAGCGTCAAGCGTGGCCCCGCCCTGATGAAACAGATGGTTGCCGACGCGATGCCCGGCGTGCAGCATACGCGCCAGCACACCTCCTTCGGCGTCGCCCGTATTGCGCCCGTGCACGAAGAACGTGGCCGCGACGCCGCGCTCGTCGAGCAGATCGAGCACGTCCAAGGTGGGGCCGCGCTCGCCTTTGGCCCCTTCTGTTTCAACGCCGTCGTCGAAGGTGAGGTAGATCGGTACATGGCCGGGCATGGCCGAAGCGCCGCGCGCGCGCGCCGGTCTGCTGCGTGTGGCGAGCCAATGTGCGCCCAGCGCGCCAACAGCGGCCACGAACTGGCGGCGGGTCAAGGGGCGGGGGAACAAGGTCGTTTCTCTCGGCGCTGCTATGGCTGGGCGGCGTGTGCCTGCGTCTCGCGCAGCGCGGCGATGGCCTGCTCAAGCTGGCTGGCCGGCACCAGCAGGTGATCGCGCTCGAAGGCTGAGAAAGCGAGCACCGTCACACCTGCATCGGCCAGAGCGCGGCTGACCAGCGCCAGGAAGCCAACCAGATCGAGCGCCAGCGGCAGGTCGAAGGTGATCAGACGGAAGGGGCCGGCAGCGCGGTGATCGGGCAGCCGCGCCTTGAAGTCCTGCCAGTCCTCGTCTGGCAGCACGAGCGTGACCTCATCCTTGTCTACGATCAGGGCGCTGAACGGCTCGCCGATCTCGGCCAGCACGCCGGCGGCGGCGGTGATCGCCGGGGCGGGCAGGTGGATCAGGGCGTAGTCCAGCCCGTCCACATACAACACGGCGCTGGCCAATGCCTGTCGTGCGGCGTTCATGGGCTGCGTCCTTTCCACGTGTGCTACGTGCGCTACAGGCGTTCGTTCGGCCCGACCGGCAGCATGGTCAGGCCGGAGATCACTTTCGGGTAGAAATCGGTGCTTTTCTGCGGCATCGGCTCGCCCTGCGTGGCCACTGTCCTGATCTGATCCAGGCGTGTGGCGCGCAAGAAGAAGGCGAAGTTGCCGCGGCCCGCGTCTATGTTGGCGACCGGCTCGTGCGGGTCGCGGTGATAGCGGATCATCGTCTTGTCTTCAATGCCGCGCGCCGGCACGCCGGCGACCTGCTCGATGAGAATCCTGTGCAGCACGCTGACGCCGAGTTCTTTCCACTGGGGCGAGTGATCGCCGGCGATCAGCGTCTGGGCCAGCGCCGCGTCCTTGAGCGTGAGCACGTGGAAACCGGTGCCCGGCCCGCCGTAGAAGCCGAAGGCGTGACCGGCAGGGTGGGCGTTGACCTGGGCCAGGCACGCCTCCAGGCTGGCGACCGGCGTGACGGTGAAGGCTTGCGCCGCCCGGCGCAGCACATCCCCCGCGCTCCGCTCGTTGAAGTGGCAGATTTCGCGGTGAGTCGGCAGGATGACCAGGCCGGGGTCGTCCATGCTGACCAGCGTCGCCTGGACGAAGTTGAACGCGGCGTTGGGCGGCGCGGCGGGGTGCGCGCGGCGCTGCTGGTCGCGGTAGGTCAGGCCGGTGCTGTAGCGGTGGTGGCCATCGGCGATGATCAGGCCGCGCAGGGGGGCCAGCGCCGCCTCGATGGCAGCCAGGGCCGCCGGATCGGTGAGCGCCCAAAGCTGCTGGCGGACATCCGGCTCGCCAGGCTCGGCGATGTCCACGTCGGGCGGGCGGTCGCCGAGCGCGTCCTGCGCGATCCGGTTGACGGTGTTCTGTGCGTCGGGATAGAGCAGAAAAATCTGCTCGGTGTTGGCCTGGACGGTCGCCAGCAGGCGCAGACGGTCTTCTTGCGGGCCGTTGTGCGTGCGCTCGTGGGGCAGGATAGTGCCCTCGGCGAAGTCAGTCAGGGCGACGGCGGCGATCAGGCCGTGCCGCGTGTAGACACGCCCGTCCACGCGGAAGGTCTGCGCGTAGACGTAGAAGGCGGGCCGCTCCTCGCGGCGCAGAACTCCCTCGTGCAGCCATGCCTGGTAGGTGTCACGGGCGCGCGTGTAGACGTTCGGCCCCTGGGGGCTGGCGGGATTGTCGCCCGGCTGGGGCGGGTTGAGGATGATGCGCACCACGTTGTGCGGGCTGAGTGCCAGGTAACGCTCGCGCAGCGCGTCGTCTATCCTGTCGTAGGGCTGGCTGACGACGGCCTGCAGGTCGGCAATGCGATCCCGGTTGAAGCGCACGGCGCGAAATGGCTTGACAACAGCCATGCTGCGATCCTTTCCAAGCGGGTGAAGAGGGGTGCTGACTGGTGAGTCGCGGTGTCATAACGCGCTCACAGCAGTGATTGTACCAACAGCGAGGCGAGGCGGCGAAGCGTGCGGCACGCGGGGTGCGCGCAAAGGTTGTCAGCGATTCGCTTGGCGTGGGGCATTGACCTCACCCCCAGCCTCGCTACGCTCGGCTTGCCCCCTCTCCATGCTGGAGAGGGGGCGGCGAGGCCCGCGTCAGCAGGCCGAGCGGGGGTGAGGTAAACCAGCGCGCAGCAAACTGCCTGACCGAACTCTGCTACACTCAGGCACGCGACGAAATCCCCCTTAACTAAGGTAGGTTTTCGGTAAGAATGGGTATTTGCGCATTTCGTGTAGTCTGAATTACACTTCTGCTATGTCCGACCGCGCGAAGCACACCCCCTGGACTTTCGCTCTGGTGATTGCCCTGTGGATCACCGCTGTAGTGATCATTCCACAGACGCTACAACCCGCGCAGGAGCAGACACCCAGCCCGGCTCCCACGATCTTGTCGGAGCGGACGCCGCTGCCGACGGTGGCGCCGATCACTACTGTCCGGCTGTACGAGCTGCTAGAGCTGCCCGTCGCGTTGAACGGCTCCTACGAGAATCCCTACGATCCCGCCGAGATTGACGTGATGGCCACGTTCCGCCCGCCGGCTGGCGCAGCGCAGCGCGTGCCCGGCTTCTTCATGCGACCGTACCGCGACGCTTGCCTGACGGACTGCCTTGTGGAGAAGCTGGAACCAACAGGGGATGGGCAGTGGCGCGTGCGCTTCGCGCCAGACCAGGTGGGACGATGGACGTACACTATTGAAGCCCGTGACAGCGCCGGTATCCGAGCTATTGAGCAGGGTACATTCGATGTTGTGCCGTCGGAGCAGCCAGGTTTTGTGAGCGTGGGGCCAACCTCGCGCTACTTTGCGTTCGACAACGGCGGGGTGTACTTCCCCATCGGGCAGAATCTCGCCTGGTCGTGGGATGAGATCGGCGGCATCTACGCCTACGCGCGCTGGCTGGAAGCGCTGAGCGACGCGGGGGCGAACTACGCGCGCGTGTTCATTGACGTGCCCTGGTTCATTGGGCTGGATTGGCCGGGGCCAGCGGGCAACTACGACGCGGCGCAGGCAGCGGCGTGGCGCATGGATTCGCTGTTGCGGCTGGCTGAGGAGCGCGATATTTACCTGCAGGTGGTGCTGGTGTGGCACCAGGCGCTCACCAACAAGGTGGTGCCACCCGTAGCCATTCCTGATGATGTGCCGCGTCCCCCGCTTCAGGCAAGTTGGGTGATCAACCCGCTCAACGCAACCAACGGCGGCCCGTTGAGCAGGCCCGGTCTGCTCTTCACGGATGCGGAGGCCAAGGCGCTAATCCAGCAACGGCTGCGCTATGCAGTGGCGCGTTGGGGCTATAGCCCGCGCATCTTCGCCTGGGAGTTGGTAGATGCGGTGGACGGCGTGTTGGGTTATTCGCCGTCGCGCGCCGAGCCGTGGCTGCGCGAGATGACGCAGTATTTGCGCGACATTGACCCCTACGATCACCTGGTGACGGTGGGGGCGCGCAACCTCGATGCCATCCTGTTTGACAGCAATGTGCTGGATTTCGTGCCTGTGCACTACTACCAGTCGCGCCCCCTGGTTGCGGCAGAGGACCAGGTCGCGGGCACGGTGCGCAGCGTGGCCGACGCCCTCAGCCGGACGAAGCGCCCCGTTCTGCTGACTGAGTTCTCGCTGAATCCCTGGTTCGAGCCGACGGCAGACGATCCTGCCGGAATCCATGTCAGCAATACGATTTGGGCTGCGGCGCTGTCGGGCGCGGCAGGCGGCGCGATGTCCTGGTGGTGGGACACGTATATTGACCGGCAGAATCTGTACAGCCTCTACGACTCGCTGGCGACCTTTGCGCGCGACGCATTGTGGGAGACGCCGGGCCTTGTTCCTGTGCAGGCGCGGCTGGTAGCCAGCGATCCCCTGATCTACGATGCCGTGCGCGTGGACGGATTCAGCCGCGATGTGCTCGCGCCTGTCCCGTCCGATCAGATTTACTGGATCACCGCCGATGGGGCAGTGCCGTCGGTCACTGACCTGCCCAGCTTCCTGTACGGCGAGCGTAACGCCGAGCGCAGTCGCCCCCAGACTTATGTCATCGCGCCGCCGGTTGACACCGAACTGAGCATTCATGTGCAGAGCGTCTCGGTAGATGCGCCGGCGGTGCTGGTCATTACTATTGACGGCGTGGAAGTGGCACGGGTGGACTTCAGCGCGGGCAGCCAGGATATTCTCGTGACGCTGCCAATCAGCGCCGGCGAGCACCTGGTGGTGCTCGACAACCTGGGCGAGGACTGGCTGCAACTTGGGTACATCGAGATCGCGCGCTACCGCACGCCCGCGCGCGCGCTGAGCCTGGCCGACAGCGAGCGCGGCTATGCGCTTGCCTGGGTGCAGCAACGGGACTACACGTGGGAGTTGGCGGCAGACGTGTTGAGCCTGGAGCCGATCACAATGGACCTGCTGCTACCGGACATGCCGACCGGCCAGTATCGTGTCGTATTCTGGGATGTGGCGACGGGTAGCGTGTTGGGCGACGACGCCGTGACGCTGAGCGATCAGGCCGGAGGCGTCCTGCGCGTCAGCTTGCCGCCCATGACCTCTCCGCTGGCGCTACGCGCCGTGCGTGTGTCGGGGCCGGAGGTCGTGGAGACCCCGGCTGCCACGCAGTTTGCTACGCGCACGCCGCAGATCACGCTGACGCCGACACCGACAATCACCCCCTCCGACACGCCGACCGCGACGGCCACGCCCTCACCGACGGCGACGGTCACCCTGACACCCTCCGCGACCGCGACGGCCACGCCAAGCCCTACCGCTACTTTCACGGCGACGGCCACGCCAAGCCCTACCGCCACTTTCACGGCGACGGCGACGGCAACGCCCTCACCGACGAAGACCGCGACGAGAACACCTACTGCGACACGCACGCCTAGCGCAACAGCTACCGCTACTGCCACCGCAACGCTATCGCGGACGCCTACGCGCACGCTGTCACCGTCGCGCACGCCGACGAATACACGGACTCCCACTCGCACACCCACGCCGACAAGCAGCACGCCCACATCGTGATCGGCGAGAGCTAGAGCGCGTATGAACTCCGCACGCTCGGCGTAGCGGGCAGGGCATGGCGCATGGGTAGCGCCCTGCCCCCACCCTGTAAGTCCCTCCCGGCCAGCGGGGAGGGAGAGCTTCTCCCCTTTCCCTGCTTGCGATACTGTTGGCGAACTAAGCACGCGCTGGTTTCGTAGGGGCGCAGCAGAGTGTCACACGACGGAGGGCTATGCGACGAAATCCGGCCATAAGGTTTTACTCCCTGGCGGTGACGACAACTGGAACTGCTCATCACCCTTGTCTCGGAACGTGACCAGACGGGCGCTCATGTCCGCGTCAGAAGCCTTTGAAAGCCTCACCCCCCGGCCCCCTCTCCACGTGGTGGAGAGGGGGAGTCATGGTGTAGTTACGTCCCCTCTCCGCGTGTGGAGAGGGGTGAGGTAAAGCCGCACGTCTGCCGTGTCGGGTTGGTATACCCCTACGGCGTTTCCTGTGGGTATACCCCTACAGCGGGTGACACGCTGTTGCGCCCCCTGGTTGACCTCACCCCCGGCCTCGCTGCGCTCGGCTTGCCCCCTCTCCACGTTGGAG
>JAGPFT010000146.1 GCA_018056405.1 Anaerolineae bacterium | reverse complement strand
CTAGAGCGTGTTATGCACTTCTCAACCCTGACTCCCGACTCGTGGCTCAGGGGTAGACGGGTACCGAGGGTGCTTGTGGCGAGGGCCGCGCGCAAGTTGACCTCACCCCCGTCTCGGCGCTGGCGCGCCTCGACCTCCCCCTCTCCATGCATGGAGAGGGGGAAAGGCCGAGCGTAGCGAGGCCAGGGGGTGAGGTCAACGCAGTGCCTTCCTCCCTTGCCGCGTGTGCCAGGTTCATAACACGCTCTAAGGAGTGCGACCCTGTTGCCTGACAGGTTTTGCACGCACCCCAAGTGAGTACCCGGTACGCAATGACCCGATGCCAGCATCAGCAAAGGCGACTCTCCACAGGAATGGAGAGTCGCCCCGTGCTGTTACCGCTACGATTGGGCGCAGGCTACGCGGCGTGCTCGTCACTTTCCCTGAGAATGCGCACGCTGAACACTTCATCCGCGCGAAGAGGCTCGACGGCGGACATCGGCACCGCAATCACAGCAATAGATTCGCCCAGCGCATTGAAGACTTCGAGCACGTAACCGTCTTCGCCACCGGTTGGATGTGGCACGTAATCCACCAACATCGCCACGTCGCCGGATTTCAAGCGGTATTCGGGGATATCATGGCGCAGAGCAACCCGCTGGTATAGATCAAGCTTCATCTCACGTCCCGGCCTGCCGTTCTCTTCTGGAATGATCGCCTCTGGCGGAATCTTCACCGCGTCCCCCTCACTCACCGGACACCGCAAAGGCCAGCCGCCCGCCGGACGGGTCCGCGTCAATGGTCACCGTCGTGCCCGGCTTCGGGTTTTCCTTCAGCAAGTGATCGGCCAGCGACTCGCGCACGTGGCGCTGGATGATGCGCCGCAGCGGGCGCGCGCCCCACTCCGGGTGATCGTTCTGGGCAAGCATCCACTGCTTGGCGGCGGGCGTAAACTCTAGAGACAGACCACGCTCAGTCGCCAGTTGGCTTTCCTTCTTGAGCATCAGGTCGAGAATCTGGGCCAGGTGCTCGTCGTTGAGCGGGTGGAAGATGACGATCTCGTCAATGCGGTTGAGGAACTCCGGGCGGAACGACTCGCGTACCTCCTCCATGACTTCCTCGCGCATCTCGTCGTCAATCGCGGTCGTAGCCAGCAGCGGCGCGCCCAGGTTGCTGGTCATGATGATCACCGCCTCGCTGAAGTTGGCTACGTTGCCCTGCCCGTCGGTCAGGCGGCCCTCCTCCATGACCTGCAACAGCACGTCGAGCACGCGGCGGTGCGCCTTCTCCACTTCGTCGAACACGACGACGATGTACGGCTGCTCACGCACGCGGTCGGTAAGCTGCCCGCCGCCCTCGTAGCCCACGTAGCCGGGCGGCGCGCCGATCAACCGGCTGACCGTGTTCTCGTCCATGTACTCGGACATATCCAGTTGCAGCATGGCCTCTTCGCTGCCGAACATGAACTCGGCCAGCGCCTTGGCCAGTTCCGTTTTGCCTACGCCGGTCGGCCCCAGGAACATGAAGGAGCCAATCGGGCGCTTGGGGTCTTTCAGCCCTACGCGCGCCGTCTTCACCGCCCGGCTGAGCGCCATCACCGCCTCGTCCTGGCCGATGATCCGCTCGTGCAGGTGCTCGACCATGCTGGCGTACTTGGTGCGCTCGTCCTGGCCCAGCTTGCTGACCGGGATGCCGGTCATCTGCGCGGCGGCCAGCGTCACATCTTCGGCGTCGAGCGCGGAGTCGGGCACTTCCTGGCGGAAGGCCAGGTGCGTCTGCTCGCTCAGGCTGACCAATGAGGCGGCGCGGTGGATCAGGTGCTCGGCGCTGAGCGGCAGCGCCGTCCCGCTCAGGTAGCGCCGGGCCAGCGTCGCCGCGACCTTCAGCGCGCTCTCCTCCACCTCAATGTCGTAGTCGGCGGCGATGTGCGGCGCGTGCACCTTGAGGATTTCGACCGTCTCCTCGACGGTGGCCGGGGGCACGTTGAGAAGCTGCGCGTTCTCGACGATGGCGCTGATCCCGCGCAGCCGTTCCTCCCACAACGCCTGCGTCGTCGAGCCGATGATCACTGGGTCTTCGCCGAGGAATGTCTTTTGCAACAGCGGTGCCGCCTTGAAGAACTCTGCCTTAAGCTGCCCGCCGAAGAAGCGGTGAATATGCGGGATGAAGAGGATGCCGCCCTTCGCCCGGCGCAGGCCGCTATCTACCGCTTTGTCCGGCTGGTCGAGCAGCGCCCGCTCGTCAATCTGCACCAGGTTGCGCAGGCGCTGTGGCCCTTTGCCCTCGGCGATGAGCAGGGCCAGGCTGTAGGCCAGCGCCCGCTTGCCCACGCCGTCCGGCCCGACCAGGATCACATGGCGGTTGACCGTCTGGCTGAGCATCTGGATCAGGTCGCGCAGCAGGTCTTCGCGGAAGTAGACCGCCTGCAGCGACCCCGACTGCGCTGCCGCCACCATGTCGGCGCTGATCTCGGTGTCGGTGCGGCGGATGACGCTGGCGCTGGTTGCCGAGGTGGTAAGCTGGTCGCGGATGGCGCTCTTGGTGATGCCGAACTGGGTGAGGATGCCCGCCGTGCCCACTTCGCGCTCGGTCATCACGCCCAGCAGGTGATCGGTGTCAATGGTCAGCTCGTTGAGCGCCTGGGCAACGCTGAGCGCCTCGTCCAGGGCGATGACCATCCCCCGGCTGAGCTGCGCCGAGCGGCCTTCCGCCCCGGCGTAGGTCAGATCGCCGCTGGTGTCGCGGCGGCTCTGCACGGCCAGGTTGACCGTGCGCTCCAGCCGCTCCAGGTCAGCGCCGCGCTGCTCGGCGAAGGTGTGCAGGACGCGCGCCGCCGCCGTGTCCTTGCTGCGGATGAGGGCCAGCAGCGCCGCTTCCGGCGTGAGCAGCGTCTTGCCGTAAGCAGTGAGGATGTCCACCGCGTCGTCGAGGACGGCTTGCGTGTCTTTGGTCAGCAGATTGGGGTTGAGCGTGGCCATGCGCGGCATCCCGAAGGTGAGCGGTCTGAAGTCACCACAAAGGTACTACGGGATGGGCGCGAAAACAACCCAGAGTTGTGAGAAGACTTCCGAAGTCGCGAGAAGACTTCGGAAGTCTGGAGGAGTCTCGTCAGGGCGCGGTCCAGCTTGTTCCCCGCCACCCCGAACTGGACAGCCGCTCGCCGGGGCGCTACTCTGCTGCGCCCCCATTTACCTCACCCCCAGCCTCGCTGCGCTCGGCTCTTCCCCCTCTCCGTCAACGGAGAGGGGGCGGCAAGGCCCGCGTCAGTGGGCCGAGCGGGGGTGAGGTAAAGCCAAACGCCCGCGCCGCTCAACAGCCCCGCGCATGGCCCTTTGCTCAGGAGACCTCGCTCAACCGGTAGCCGATGCCGCGCACGTTGACGATGATGTTCGGGTTCTGCCCCGAAGCCTTGAGCTTGCGGCGCAGATTGCTCACGTGCGGGCGAATCACCTCGCGGGCTTCGGTCTCGTCCAGCACGTAGTTGCGCACCTCGCGCACCAGTTCCGAGCAGGGCACCACTCGCCCACGATGCGCTGCCAGGTAGAGCAGCAGGTCGAACTCGGTCGGCGTCAGGTCAATGGGCTTGTCACCAACCGAAATCTGGTAGCGGCCAGGGTAGATAGTCAGCGGGCCGATGGTCATCGTTGTGACCGGCGTCACCACGGGCGTGCCGGCGGCCCCGACCTTACCCGCTGCGGCGCGCTCGGCTTCGCCGCCCGCCCCGGCCAATTCCTCGACATTCTCGCGGATCACGCTCAGCAGTTGGCGGCGGTGCTTGAGGTTGCGCGCCCGCTCCAACCCCTCGGCAACGCTGTTGCGGATGTCCTGGCTGCTGCTAGGCTTGACCAGGTAGTCGTGTGCGCCCAGGCGCAGGCTTTCGATGGCCGTCTCCAGGCTGGCGTAGCCCGTCAGCAGAATCACCACCGCATCAGGAGCCTGCTCCTTGATCCGGGCCAGCAACTCAACGCCGCTCAGGCCCGGCATACGGATGTCGGTCAGCACCACGTCGTATTCTTGGCGCTGCATCATCTCCAGCGCCTCTTCGCCGGTCTCAGCAGTGTGCACCTGGTAGTCCAGGCGTTGCAACGTTTTGCTGATCGAGTAGCGGATCGCCCCTTCGTCGTCCACCACCAGGATATGAGCCTCTTGTGGATTCTCCATTGTGTGTGCGCCTCAACAAGTGATAAGAAGCCGTCTGACAAGTCCCGCACCCGCCTTTGCCCCTCATCCCCGGCCCTTCCCCTACGAGGGGGGAAGAGAGAGAAGCGGCCCCGCCAAGCCCCTCCCTCCTTGTGTGGAGGAGGGGTTTGGGGTGAGGGGAAATAACTTCTCAAATGGTCTCACAAGAATCGCCAAAGCCCGCACGCGACTGCATCAACACCCAATAGCCGGCCATAGGTCGCAGAATCAGGCGCAAAATAGAACCACCGCTCCCCGGAACCAATCAGCGCAACGCAGACCAGAGCCGCTGATCGCGCGCCGCTGCAGGCGTTCCCCTAAGAGCCGGGGAGTGCTCCCGATCATTCATCTTATCTTAATTATAACTGAACGTTGGCAAAGATGCAAGTGTCTGTTAATTCCGGCAGTAGGCTTACAACAAACACGGTAAGCGACTTGCTTAGACTCTCCGCCAACAGACCACCACCCCCACACCAGCCTTCTGTGCCGGGTCGCCCGCTACGGCGAACGGCTCCGCCACCCGCGCGCGCAGTCCTCTCGCCGCCGGCGCAACGAACCAGGCGATGGCATCGTCCACTACCAGCAGCGGCACGCGGTCGCGCCAACCCGCCGGCACGCGCAGGTTGATCAGCGTGTCCGATAGCTTCTGCGACCGCCCGCCCATCCCGCGCGGGCAGAAACGGTCGCCGGGCCGGCGCGCCCGCAGCCACAGCCGCGCCCCGGCGGGCACGACCAGGGCCGCCGCCAGGGGATCGGCGTGCAGGGCGGGCAAATCATCGTCCGGCAGCAGCGGGCGCGCGCTGAACGCCCACCCTCCGCAGACGATTTCCACCTGCTCGCCGGGGCCGAAAACGGGGCCAGCGCCCGCGCCCGGCAACGCCGGTGCGTCGTCGCCCCCCTCAACCAGACCAGCGCCCGCGCCGGCGATGATCAGCGCGTCGTAGCCCACGCGCAGCGCCAGACCGCCCGGCAAAGTCGCCTGCGCGCCAACCTGCCCGCTGGCGATCACGGCCAGGGCCTGTTCGACGTGCTCGAAGGTCACATCGCGCAGCGCCGGGCGCAGCCGCCACACCGCCGCGCGAATAACATGGCGCTTGCTGCTCAGCGGCAAGCCATCCCACGCGGCGCGGTCGAGCACAACCGCGTCCGCCGTCGCACTCCGAAGCGCCCGCGCCAGCGCCGCCTCCCCTGCCGCGCGCACCAGGTCGGCATCGGCGCGCAACACGTCGGCGGTGCGGGCCAGCGCCTCGCGCACGTTCGGGTTGAGCGTCTCCAGCAGCGGCAACACCTCGTGGCGCAGCCGGTTGCGGAAGTAGGTCGTGTCCTGGTTGGTCGCGTCCAGGCGCGGAGTGAGTCCCTGCGCGGCAATGTACCCGTCAATCTCCTGCCGCGACAGATCGAGCAGCGGGCGAATAAGCACGGGCCATGCGCCAGGAGTTGCCGGGAGACTGTCCAGCGGCGGGTCGCAGGCTATGGCCGCGTCTTCTAGCAGGTGGTACTCGCTGAGGGGCGTAGCGGGCAGCATCCCGCGCAAGCCGCTCAGGCCGCTGCCGCGCAACAGGTGCATGAGCACCGTCTCGGCCTGGTCGTCGCGCTGATGCCCCACCGCGATGCGCGCCGCTCCCACCTGGCGCGCCACACGCAGCAGGAACGTGTAGCGTACCTGGCGCGCAGCTTCCTCCACACTCAGACGGTGCGACCGCGCGACGTGGGCCGCGTCCGACCGCCCCACCGTGACCGGCAGCCCCCAATCGAGCGCGGTGCGGCGCACAAATTCGGCATCCTCCGCGCCCGCCGCGCCGCGCAGCCCATGATCGAGGGTGGCGACGTGCAGGGCAATGCCCAATCGTTCGCGCAAGGCCAGCAGCGCGTGCAGCAGGGCCAGCGAGTCCGCGCCGCCTGACACGCCAATCACCACGCGGTCGCCAGGGGCGCACAGGGCGTGGCGCTCGATGGTCTCCGCGACGCGCGTCACCAGGCCGGACATGATCCTACCGTTCCTGGCGATTGAGCCGCCGGAAATAGCCGTGCGAGATGCCGCGCAGTTCTTCGAGCATAACGAAGGCTTTGGGGTCCACCGCCTGCACGAGCCGCACCACCGTGTTCACGTCGCGGTGAGTGACGACCGCCGTCACCGCGCCGACCTGCCCTTCCGCGCCCTGCCCGTAGCTCTCGGTGGCCCCGAAGCCCGCCTGGCGGATGGCGACTGCGATCTCGTGCGAGAGGTGCGGCGAGATGATATGCACCGAGACAAAACGCTGGATCAACCGCTGCTCCAGTATCATGCCCAGGTAGCCACCTACCGCGAAGCCAACGCTGTAGGCCCCCAGGTTCCAGATGTTGTTGAGGTTCGAGACGACGCTGCCCAGGGCAATAGCGAAAATCAGCGTCTCGATGACAGCCAGCCCTGCCGAGGAGAGCTTCTGCCCGCGCACGATCAGTACCAGCCGCACGGTCGTGATCATGTTGCCGACGACGCGCAGCAGGAAGATTCCACCGGCGGTCAGCAGGGTATCAGGGTCCATGAGTCTCTCTTTCACAGCGGCAATTCAGCCAGGCAGCCCGCGTCCGCCACCTGCCAACCCCATCATACCACATTCCGGCGTGCGGCCCGGCGCACGGGCGCGCCTGGGGCAGGGCAATCACATCAAAATCCGCCGCGCGTCAGCTTGCTCGTAGGGGTGTATGGCAATACGCCCCATATGCACCAACTTAAGTCTGGCTGCGCACGCCTCTCCCCCTCAATCCCCCTCTCCAGCCGAGCTAGAGAGGGGGACTTTGATCGCTGGCACGGCGCTTTCCCCCTCTCTGGCTCTTGTACAGACCGGGGACATAGTTGACAGGTATTCGGGGACATGGGTAACACTTTGCCAGCGTACCATCAAGTGCTCCGCAGGTCTAGGGTGCGGATTTCGAAACGACCGAAGAACACATGAAACAGAC
>JAGPFT010000145.1 GCA_018056405.1 Anaerolineae bacterium | reverse complement strand
GCGCAGCAGCGTGTCACCCGCCGTAGGGTTATACCAACCCGACACGGGAGACGTGCGGCTTTACCTCACCCCTCCATCCCCTCTCCACACGCGGAGAGGGGACGTAACCACACCGTGACTCCCCCTCTCCACCACGTGGAGAGGGGGCCGGGGGGTGAGGCTTTCAAACGGCTTCTGGCGCGGACATGAGCGTCCGGCTGGTCACGTTCCGAGACAAGGTGGATGGGCAGTTCCAGGTGTCGTCACCGCCAGGGAGTAAAACCTTATGGCCGGATTTCGTCGCATAACCCTACGTCGTGTGACACTCTGCTGCGCCCCTACCGCCTGGCCGGTTGGCGCGCACAGCCCCCTCACACCGTTGACGGGGTGCGGCACATGGGGCATGATTGGGGCGCGATCTCATTGCCAGCGAGCGGCCCATGCGTGTCCTGATGCTGTCCAAGGCGTGCGTCGTCGGCGCTTACCAGCGCAAGCTCGAAGAGATGGCAGCGCTGCCGGACGTGACGCTGCGCGTCCTCGTCCCACCGAGCTGGCGCGACCCCGCGCGCGGCGAGTTGCGCCTGGAACGAGCGCACGTCACCGGCTACGATCTGCGCGTCACGCCGATCCGCTTCAACGGCAGCTTTCACCTGCACCATTACCCGCAGTTCGGGCGCGAAGTGCGCGCCTTCCGGCCTGACATCGTGCACATTGACGAGGAGCCGTACAACCTCGCCACGTGGCACGTGCTGTGGCACGCTCGCCGGGCCGGGGCGCGGCCCCTGTTCTTCTCGTGGCAGAACATCGCCCGCCGCTACCCGCTGCCCTTTCGCCTGGGCGAGCGTTGGGTGCTGCGTTCCGTGAGCTACGCCCTCGTCGGGACGCAGAGCGCGGCGGATGTCTGGCGGGCGAAGGGCTACGCCGGTCCACTGGCGATCATCCCGCAGTTTGGCGTAGACCCGGACGTATTCGCTCCGGCGGAGCGCCCGCGCGAGCGTGAGCCGTTCGTCGTAGGCTTTGTGGGGCGGCTGGTTGAGGAGAAGGGCGGCGCGATCCTGCTGGACGCGCTGGCCCGGCTCGACGGCGCGTGGCGGCTCGACGTGATTGGCGAGGGGCCGCAGCGCGCGGCGCTGACCGACCAGGCCCGGCGGCTGGGCATCGCCGACCGTGTGACCTTCGCCGCGCTGCCCTCGACGCAGATGCCCGACTTCTACCGGCGGATAGACGCGCTGGCGGTGCCTTCCTTGACGCGCCCCAACTGGAAGGAGCAGTTTGGCCGCGTCATCGTCGAGGCGATGGCCTGCGGCGTGCCGGTCGTCGGCTCGTCGAGTGGGGCGATCCCGGACGTGACCGGCGAGGGCGGGCTGATCGTCCCCGAAAGCGACAGCGTGGCCCTGGCGGGGGCGCTGCGCCGCCTGCAAGAAGCGCCCGATCTGCGCCGCGCCCTGGGGCAGCGCGGGCGGGCGCGCGTTCTGGCGCACTACACGCAGGCGCAGGTCGCCGCGCAGACGGTCGCCGTCTACCAGACGCTGCTGGCGCACTAGCCAGCGAGTGTGCTTTACTTCTGGAGAGAAAGAACATAACCGCAGAGTCTCTGCGGTTCAAATAGCACTTCATCAGGGGAGAGACCAGCATGGTCGAAGCAGAACAAACACCCGTCATCGGCCAGGTGCTGCGCGCCAGCACGGTCGGCTTCGTCTGCGGCACGCGCAGCCAGCAGATCGAGCATCCGGCCTTTGGCGCGTTCGTGCACACCCGGCAGGACCCTGCCGCTGACCTGGAAGTGATCGGCGTGATTCACGCCATCAGCATTGACGACGATCCGCTCGTTCGCCAGATGATCCTGGCCAACAACATGACCCAGGCTACCATCCGCGATCAGCGCGAGAACCGCATGGTGCCGCTGGAAATCAGCGTGCTCAACGTGGGCTACATCCAGGGCGGGCGCGTCTACCAGACACTGCCGCCGCGCCCGCCGCTCAGTCTGGACCCGGTGCTGCTCTGCGATGCGGCGACGGTCGCCCGCTTCACCGAGCGGCTGGACTTCCTGCGGCTGGTGCTCAATGCTGGCGACGTGCCCGCAGAGCAACTGCTGGCGGCAGCGCTGAAGTTCGCGGCGGCGGCACGCCCGGAGGCCGAGCGGCGTGCTTTCCTGGTGGAAGCGGGGCGGCTGCTGGCCGGTCTGCTCAGCCAGGATTTGCCACGCTTGCAGCATGTGTTGCAGTTAATCAGGCCGGCGTGAGCGGCGCGCTGCGCCGCACCCTGTGAGGAATACAACCATCATGACCACACGCGATCCGCTCTTCCCCCACCCGGAAACAGACTCGGACAGCCTGGACGATTGGTTCCCGCGCGGGGCGCTCTCGGCGTCCGCAGCGCCCGGCGCCGGCCAACGGCTGGGCGTGGTCGTCGGCGGCTCGCTCAGCCGGGGACTGGACATCAAGCTCGATCCGCAGGCGGCCATCGAAGACCTGGCCGTGGGACGCTACGTGGTCGTGCGCGGGCGCTCCAAGCGCTTCTTCTGCATGATCACCGACGTGCTGCTCGACGCGACCAATCCGGCCATCCGCAGCGACCCGCCCGACCTGAGCGACACCTTCCTGCGCGACGTGTACAGCGGCACGGCGGCCTTCGGCACCGTCCATGTCGCGCCCATGCTCAGCATTGACGAGGGCAGCGACGAGCCGAAGCCGGTGCGCACCATCCCCAGCCACTTCACGGCGGTCGAGATCGCCTCGGCGCAGGACGTGGACGACGTGTTCGGCCAGGAAGACGCCACCCACTTCCACATCGGCGCGCCGCTGGAACTGGAAGACACGCGCGTGCACCTCGACCTGCGCCGCCTGGTCGAGCGGTCGGTAGGCATCTTCGGCAAGAGCGGCACGGGCAAGAGCTTCCTGACGCGCATCCTGCTGGCCGGGGTGATCAAGAATGACGCGGCGGTGACGCTGATCTTCGACATGCACAACGATTATGGTTGGGCGGTCAAAACCGAAGACGGGCCGCAGGCGAAGGGCCTCAAACAGTTATTCGGCGGGCGCGTGGTCATCTTTACCCTGGACGACGAGGCGACGCGGCGGCGCGGGGCCAGCTATGATCACGTCGTCACCATCGGCTACGACGAGATCGAGCCGGAAGACCTGGCCATGCTCAAGACCACGCTCGACCTGTCCGACGCCATGATTGACGCCGCCTACGAGCTACACAAGCTGTGGGGCAAAGGCTGGATCGGGCAGCTCATCAACGCCGAGGCGGAGACGCTCGAACTGCTCAAGGCCCAGCTCGCGGCCAGTTACGTCTCGGTGCTGGCCCTCAAGCGGCGCGTGCAGCGCTTCGAGCGCTACGACTTCCTCAAGCCTCACGCCACCGAAGACTCCGCCAACCAGATTCTCGAATATCTTGAAAGGCGCAAGAGCGTCGTCCTGGAATTCGGGCGCTACGGCAACGCCCTGGACGCCTACATTCTGGTCGCCAACTACCTGACGCGCCGCATTCACCAGATGTACGTGGAGCGCGTGGAGAAAGCCCTGGGCGACGCTGCCCTGGAGCCGCCGCAACTGCTGATCACCATCGAGGAAGCACACAAATTCCTCGACCCGCAGATCGCCCGGCAGACGATCTTCGGCGTCATCGCCCGCGAGCTGCGCAAGTACAATGTCACCCTGCTGGTCGTGGACCAGCGACCGAGCGGCATTGACGAGGAGGTGATGAGCCAGATCGGGACGCGGGTCACCGCCCTGCTCGATAACGAGCGCGACATCGCCGCCGTGCTGACCGGCGTCAGCGGGGCGGGCGGGCTGCGCGAGGTGATCGCCCGGCTGGATACCTGCCAGCAGGCGCTGATCATGGGGCACGCCGTGCCCATGCCGGTCGTGGTCAAGACGCGCACCTACGACGCCGAGTTCTACGCCAGCGTCAGCCCAGGGAGCGCCCAGGACGCGCCCAAGCCCAGCGTGGCCCCGACCGACCGCGAGTCGCGCCGGCTGCGCTGACAACAGCTATCCGCAGTCAGCCATCAGCTATCAGCAACGCGCCTGGGAATCGCCAACGCTGATGGCTGATGGCTGCACGCCAGCAACGCCCCGACCCTGTTGTACGTATAGAGAATCAGAATCGCGCCTGCCTTGAGTGGGAATGGAGAGGAATCAGCATGACGGAAAATACCACGCCCAGGCCCGAAGATATGGGCGGACACCTGGATGAGGACATCAAGAAGACGGTGCACGACTGGGCCGAGAACCCCGACGAGAGCAAGTTCGAAGACCTGGACGAGCGCGTGGACGAGAAGCTGCGTCGCCGGGTCGCTGGCTGGGTCGGTGTTGAGGAAGATGCCGACTGGAAGACCATCGGCACCAAGATGGACGCCGATACCCGTGAGGCTATCGGTGGCTGGGTGGGCGCTGAGCCGGGCGCGGACTGGGGCGAGATCAGCAGCAAGATCGAGAACCGCATCCGGCACGGGATCGCTAAGTTAGTGCGCGCCGAGCCGAAGCCAGCCCCCGAAGCGGAACCCGCCGAGCCGGCCTGGTCGGACATTGGCGCGAAGATCGAGCGCGACGTGCGCGGCTGGATCGGGCACCTGGTCGGCGCGGGAGAGGACGCCGACTGGAAGACTGTCGGCGATCAGGTGATAGATCAGGTGCGCGTTGCTTTCGACAAGATGGCCGAGTCCGCCAAGAAGAAAAAAGGCGAGGAGCCATACTCCCCGCCGACGCGCATCACCATCGAGAGCGACGAAGACCAACCGCCCGCTGTCGTGTCGGAAGAACCGGTCGAGCCGCCGCAGTAAGCGGGCCTGCGGCTCATTCAGAACGTGCTGCGCAGGGGGTAGGGAACGGCCCCCTGCGCGTTCCGGTCACGAGAAATACTCCACGCTGAACACGTCTGTCCGGTAGATTTTCCACACGCTGCCCGATAGCCTGAGAGTGTGAACCAGCGTGCGCCGATTATCGGCGAAGTCCGTCCCGCTGATCCGGCGCGTGACCTGTACGACGCGGATGACGATCTCCTCGTCGGACTGGGCGAGCACTTCCGCCCCCTCGATGCTCACGTCCAGGTCGTAGCTTTCAAACAGAGCGCGCATGGTGTCGGCTGTCACCTCGTAGAGAGGCGCGTCTTCGTGCAGCGTCGCCAGGTAGCGGTCGAGGTCTTCGGCGACGATGGCCGCGGCGTTCTCGTCGAGCACAGCCAACGCCGCCTCTGGGGGCGTCAGCGTCGCTTCGGGAAGCGGTGACGGAGGTATATCGGGCACGGTCACTGTTGGCCCTGGCGCGGTGCCGCTCACCGTCGTCAGCGCCCCGATCACCATCATCGCAACAGCCACCAGCAGACCGGCGAACGAGTTAGCTGCGCACCCCACGCTCCACCTCTCTTCAGGCGCACCTTGACCCAGCCAGCCCGATTATAGGCGATGCGGCGGCGACTGGCGAGTGTGGCGAGACCTCAAGAGGCTATCACCCAGTTTTGGCAGTTTTCTCCGCGTGACCTGCCTGGAGGGACTTGTCTGCCGGAAAGAAATGCCGGACAATGAGTCTGAGGATGTAGCGCAAACGCTGCATCAAGTGATTTGAGGAGGAGAAGGACCATGCGACCTAAGATTGCTATGACCACTATCTTGCTCACACTAGCGCTGTTCCTCACCGCCCAAGCAGGCACTGCTGCACCCTCCGCGTCATTGGAGATCTATGACGCTGAGGGAGGAACATGCAACGGCACACCGCCTACGACCGTGTTCATTAGCTACAGCCTGGCTTACTATCTCCCCGCCGGCCAGCTCTACAGCAACATCACCTCTGAAGGAGGTACATACTCAATAGGACCGTCCGGTAGCGACCAATCGTATTCTGGATTGTGGGATATGTACACCGCCACGCTGAACGCCCAGAATCAGTGGTGGAAGAAACACACGATCTACAAGGGCGCCACCCCCGATACAGGTGTTGATGTCTGGACGCAGATTACCTACGACTGCACGGGCAAGAGCGACGGCCAGCTCGCCGAGATCACGGTCACTTCTGGGGCTGCCGAACCTGGCTGTGATGCGCTGCTGCCGATCCCTGCGACGGCAGTCGGCGGGACATTCGTCGCTGATGCGCCAGTCTACTGGGCACCTGGCCAACTGACAAGTCCGCTGGTGACCATCACGGCGGGCAACTCGGCGCGCGTGATCGGTGTGGACGCCAGCGGCCAGTACTATAAGATCATCTGGGTATGTGACTTCGTATGGGTGCCGGTGGGCACCATAGGCCCCAACTACGATGATGTTTGGCACGGGGCACCGCTGCCCACAGCGGTTGTAGACTGAGCCGCGCTGCATCAGCAACCAGCAGACAGCCGCGACGGGACAGGCTCTCGTGCGGCCACAGGCTTCCGAAGGTTCTACAGGCTTCGGAAGCCTTGTCTATTCCCCGGCTGTTCCTTCAGCAGGGCAGTGGATCCTTTCCCAGGGGTGCGCGCAAAGGTTGTCAGCGTTACGTGCGACGCTGGCAGTAGCCTCACCTCCAGCCTCGTTGCGCTCGGCTGGCCCCCTCTCCACACGCGGCGAGGAGGACAGGCTGAGTGCAGCGAAGCCAGGAGGTGAGGTAAGGCTCTGCACACCGAGATTTGATGCGATTACCCTGCCCCTTTCCCCAGCCAGGCATAGACGGAACGCCGGCGCCCCTCTATAATCGCACGACGTGTGCCGCCCGCTTCACCCGTCACGAGGTCGCCGTGCGCCTGACCGCAACCGCCGATAGCTCTGCCCAGCGCACCGGGGTCTTCCTGGTACTGGTGGGCGCTTTCTGCTTCAGCCTGGCCATCCCCTTCACCCGCTGGACGGACGGGCTGGGCACGAGCACCATCGCCTTTTTTCGCGCGCTGTTCGGTTTTCTGTTCCTGTGCGCGCTCACCATCGCCAGCCGCGAGCCGGTGCGCCAGGCATTGAACCGGGACACAATCCGCCGGCTGGTGCCGCTAGGGTTGGCTGTCAGCGCGACGGTGATCCTCTACACCTACGCTGTCCAGCACACAACCGCGGCCAATGCCGTCCTGCTGGTCAACTCGGCGCCGATCTATGTGGCGGTGCTGGCCCCGCTGCTGCTGGGCGAGCCGCGCGCCCGCCACACCTGGTTCAGCCTGGCGCTGGCGTTCACCGGCATGGCGCTCATGACCGACCTGGCGC
>JAGPFT010000144.1 GCA_018056405.1 Anaerolineae bacterium | reverse complement strand
GCCGGGATGTCGATCATCTGGGCCAGTGCGTCGCGGCGCACGCCCGCCTGGCGACTGCGCGGATCCCACACAAAGAGCGGGAGGCGCGCCAGCTCGCTGTACCAGGGCTGGATATTCTTGGCCCACCAGTCGTGCTCGCCCAACAGAAAACCGTGATCGGTGGTCACGATCAGCAGCGTGTCGTCCCACAGATGTAGCTCATCCATCGCGTCGAGCACGCGCCCCAGCGAGGCGTCGCACTGGCTGACCAACGCCGCGTACTCGAAGCGCATGTGCTGCACGGTGAGCGGGTCTTGGCGCACGGGCGCGTAGTCCGGCCAGTCGAAGTGCGGGCCGTCATACTCGTGCGGGTAAAGGTCTTTGTAGTGCTGGTAGCTGAAGAACGGCTCGTGCGGGTCAAAGCACTCGATCTGCAAAAACCAGCGATCCTGCTCGTGGTTGGTGTGGATGAACTCCAGCCCCCGTCGGAAGGTCACGGCTTGGGGGCAGTTCTCCTCGCGGGTCATGTACTGGCGGTTCACCCAGTCCTGGCGGTACTTGCGCGGCTCGAAGTCGCACTGCCAGCCCTCAATGGTGCGGCTGCTTAGCGTCGGCGGGATGTCCGGGTCGGCGACGTGACCCTTCCACTGATCGCCCTCCTGCCCGCGCGAGAACTCCCAGGTGTGGTAGCGACTGTGGTAAGTCCCGCCGCCGTCCTCGAAGTAGTGCTGGTGATCGGTTACCAGGTGCGTGTAGACGCCGCTGCACCCCAGGATGGACGGCATGGAGTCGTCGAACGGCTCAATCGGCCCCCAACTGCGGTGCAGGAAGTTGTAGCGGCCTGTGTGCAGCTCGCGCCGGGCAGGGATGCACGGCATGCTGCCAATATAGGCATTGTCGAAGGTGGCGCAGCGCTGCGCCAGGCGCTCGAAGTTGGGCGCGTGGATGCCCTGCGCCCCGTAGGGTGGCAGCATGTGCCGGTTGAGCGAATCGAACATGACCAGAAGTGCTTTCATCAACGAACTCCTTGCGATAACCGATCCAGAAAATCAACTACGATGGGGGAGAGGTGCAAAAGTCGTCAGCGACTCGCTAGACGCGGGGCATTAACCTCACCCCCTGGCCTCGCTATGCTCGGCCTTTCCCCCTCTCCGCCGGCGGAGAGGGGGCGGCGAGGCGCGTCAGCGCCGAGCGGGGGTGAGGTAAAGTGAAGAGCCGCTCCAGACGACACACCAATCTCAATGCCTGTCCGCCCCTAGACTGCCGGCGGAGAGGGGGCACACAGCAGCGTGAGAAGCATTGAGATGGCGACCAATCACCCTCACCCCCTGGCCTCGCTATGCTCGGCCTTTCCCCCTCTCCGTTTACGGAGAGGGGGCGGCGAGGCGCGTCAGCGCCGAGCGGGGGTGAGGTAGACCAGGCGCAGCAGAACAGTGCCCCTCCCTGGCAGGTTTTGCACGCGCCCCCGCGGCTTGCTTGACGCGCCAGACAAAACTCCCTATGATAGGGGTATTGACACCGGTGTCGGCACCGTTGTCAGCAAGCACCCTAACTCATGATACTCTGTGCTTGCCAAACGAACAAGCACGGGTGCCAGCCAAAGATTGTCGGCGACTCGCTGGACGCGGGGCATTGACCTCACCCCCAGCCTCGCTACGCCCGGCCTGCCCCTCTCCGCCGGCGGGGAAGGGGCGGCGAGGCGCGTCAGCGCCGAGCGGGGGTGAGGTCAACCAGGGCGCAGCAGAGCAGTGCCCCTGGCTGACAGGCTTTGCACGCACCCACAAGCTCCCGGAGCCGTGCTCGTGGTCACCATCACCGATGTCGCTCGCGCCGCCGAGGTCTCCAAGAAGACCGTATCGCGGGTGATCAACGATCACCCCGACGTGGCCGAGGCCACGCGCCAGCGCGTCCAGGCGGTGATTGACGCCCTCGGCTACCAGCCCAGCATGTTGGCGCGCGGCCTGGTGCAGGGTCGCACCAACACCGTCGGCGTGATCATTGACGAGAGCGCCGAAGACGTGTTCGGCTACCCGCTCTACAGCGAGAACCTGCGCGGCATCTCGCGCGTGCTCAGCCGCCACAACTTCGACATGCTCGTCCACTTCGCGCGCCACGAGACACCCTACACCGACCTGTACCACCAGCGGCGCGTGGATGGGCTGATCCTGATGAGTATGCCGGTGGACAATCCCTTCCTGCCGATCTTGCTGGAGGGCGATATTCCCTATGTGCTCACTCAGCGCGTCAGCGACAACGGCACGCCCGCCCATTGGGTGGACGTGGATTTCGAGGGTGGAGCTGTGCAGGCGCTGGAACACCTGTGGGCGCTCGGCCACCGCCAGTTCGCCTTCCTGATCAGCCCGCCCAACAAGACCTACGCCCGCCTGCTGTTGCGCGGCTACCGCCGGGCGCTGGCCGAGCACGGCCAGGACATCCGCGAAGACCTGGTGGTGCGCAGCCAGCCCTACGTCAGCGCCAGCAAGGCGGCGGTGATGGCCCTGCTCCAGCGTCCCGACCCGCCCACTGCTTTCGCCTGCAGCGATGACATGATGGCCATCCAACTGATCCAGCTTTTGCAGGAGCTTGGCTACCAGGTGCCCGGCGACATCTCCGTCGTCGGCTCCGACGACGCGCTGATCGCCCGGCTGGCCAGCCCGCCGCTGACCACCATCCGCCAGGACGCTTACCGCAAGGGGTCCCTGGCCGCCGAGATGCTGCTGGAGCAGCTTGGCAAGCAGGCGAACGGGCATCCGTCGCGCCAGGTACTGCTGCCGACCGAGCTTATTGTTCGTGGCTCAAGCGGGCCAGTGCGCTCGATCTGAGCCACCTATCAAAGGAGGGACGCCGATCCTCATTCATCCGCACGACTTTGCCAGGTTCAGCGCCGAGATTGTCCGACCTCTTCATCGCAAGGTCTTAGCCGTTAGAAAAGGAGTTCATGATGAGCCTTAATGATCACCGCATTTCCCGCCGCAATTTCCTGAAGGGAGCGGCTGCTTCGGGCGTCCTGCTGGCCAGCGCGCCTGGCATCAGCTTCGCCGAGAAGGCCAGCTCCATCCACTTCCTGCGCCGCCGCGCCCAGATCGAGACGATCACCATCCTGATCAACGACTCGCCCTGGTTCCCTGGCTTTGAGGCGCTGGTCAAGCAGTACGTCGAGACCACCGGCAACGATGTCAAACTCAACGTCACGCCCTTTCCTGGGATGCTCGAAAAGTCGCGCAACGCGGTGCAGGGCAGCGAAAGCGAGTTCGACATTCTCAACCTCAACGAGCAGTGGTACATGCAGTTCTACGCGGGCGGGCTGGTGACACCCATCCACGAGATCAACCCGGATTTCGAGCTAGACCCGAACGTGATCGAGTACGACGCGGCGACGCGCTGGGACGAGGCCCTGCACTACTCCTCGGCAGACGGCGCGCTGTACGGCCTGCCGATCAATGGCAACATCCAGTTGTTCTTCTACCGCCGAGACCTGTTCGACGAGAAAGGTCTGGTCGCCCCCACCACCTGGGATGAGGTCGAGAGTATCGCCCAGGTCTTCCACAACCCGCCGGAGATGCACGGCTTCTCGTTGCGTGCTGTCCCTGGCAACTGGGAGTTCCAGGCGTATCTGCATAGCTACGGTACCAGCATCATCAGCCTCGACCCGGCGAGCGGCGAGTGGGCGGTCGGCCTGGCCGATCCGGGCGCGGTCGAAGCGCTCAAGACCTGGCTGCGGCTGGGCAAGGAATATGGCCCGGCCAACGTCAACGCTATGGGCCAGGCCGAGAACCTGGCGCTGATGGCCAGCGGGCGTCTGGCTCAGGTGCACATGGTCGGTGCAGCAGCGCCCAACCTCGACGATCCGGATGCGTCGGTCGTGGTCGGCAAGATGGGCGCGAGCGTTGTGCCCGGCGGCCCTGGCGGGCGCGCCACGATGTCCGGCATCTGGGTGATGGGCATTCCCCACAACCTGCCCGAAGTGCGCAAAATGTCTGCCCTCACCTTCCTGGAATGGGCGCTGACCAAAGACGCTCAACTCTACTACGCCCTGGCTGGTGCCATCCCTGTCCGCCAGGATGTCTACGAAGAGCTGTCAGAAGACCCCAAGCTGGGCTGGTGGATGAGGGCCATGGGCGAGAGCACGCCCTTCATTAAGGCGCAGCCGCGCCTGACCGAGACGCCGCAGATCGTGGAGGTCGTTGACCGCCGCATCACCCAGGCGCTCATTGACGAGTTGTCGCCTGAGGAGGCGATGGCCGAGGCCACCAAGGAGATTCACCGCATTCTGGTCAGCGGCGGGTATAACGTCAAGCCGCTCACCTAGCCGGCTTACGGGCACCGGCACGGTCAGGGGGCGCTGCGCTCATCCCTGCGCAGCGCCCCCGCGCTGAGTCGCCGGACCGGTGAGAACAGGGTGCGTGCAAAACCTGTCAGGCAGTGTGGGTGTGCTCCTTAGCCTCACCCCCGCTCGGCCCACTGACGTGAGCCTCGCCGCCCCCTCTCCACGTCGTGGAGAGGGGGCAAGCCGAGCGCAGCGAGGCTGGGGGTGAGGCTACTGCCAGCCTCGCGCACGGCGCTGACAACCTTTACACACCCGGAGAACAGCACCACTGGCCCCCAACCTATTGCTGGTTCAGGGGCGGACAGCAGCGTGAGAAGCATTGAGAGGGCGACCGATCAACCTCACCCCCTGGCCTCGCTGCGCTCGGCTCTTCCCCCTCTCCGTCAACGGAGAGGGGGAGGCAAGGCGCGCCAGCGCCGAGCGGGGGTGAGGTAAAGTGAAGACTTGCCTCAGCTTACAAGCCGATCTCAACGCCTGTCCGCCCCCAACCTACCGCTGGAGAGCGCGCACGATGGCGACCACTACCCTTCGCAGGCCAGGCAACGAGCAGCGCCGCCTGGGAACCTTTCTGGATCGGAACTTCAAGTACTGGGCGCTGCTGCCAACGCTCGTCTTCATGGCCGTTCTCACCCTCTACCCCGTCGGCCAGTTGCTCCGGCTCAGCCTGTCGGATGTTGAGTTCGTCAAGGGCAAGCTCGTCTGGTCGTATGTCGGGCTGGATCACTTCACCACGCTGAGCCACGATGTGGTCGTGCCCGACGCGCTGCGCAACACGCTGGTCTTCGTCGTGGCCTCGGTGTTCATCGAGGGAGTGCTGGGCTTGCTGCTGGCCATCCTGGTCAGCCGGGTGAGGCACTTCGCCTGGTTCTACCGCAGCGTCTACATGATCCCGCTGCTCATCCCGCCCATCGCCATCAGCGCCATGTGGCGGCTGATGTATGACTACAACTACGGCGTCATCAACCAGATTCTCATCGAGCTAGGCGTCCAGCAACCGCCGCTGTGGACGGCTGACCCCGACCTGGCCCTGGCCTCCGTCGTCATCGTGGACGTGTGGCACTGGACGAGCTTCGTCTTTTTGATCATGCTGGCCGGGGTGGAATCATTGCCGCACGAGCTGGGCGAGGCCGCCCGCGTGGACGGGGCCAGCGAAGTCCAGGTCTACCGGCATATCTTCCTGCCGCTGCTGCGCCCGACGATCATTGTCGCCCTGATGCTGCGCACGATCCTGGCCTTCAAGGTCTTCGACCAGATCTTCCTGCTGACCGGCGGCGGCCCCGGCACGTCCAGCGAGGTGATCAGCCTCTACGTCTACAAGGTCTTCTTCGTGCAGGGGCGCATGGGCTATGGCGCGCTGCTGGCGCTGATCACGGCGCTGATCATGTCGGTCTTTGTGGTGGCCTACCAGTGGCTCAATTCCTACGTCAACAAGATGCGGTGAGAAGGCGGCGCAGCCATGATCAAGCTCAATCCCCGAACCCTCCTGCTACACCTGGTGCTGATCGTCGTCGCGCTGATCATCCTGGGGCCAGTGGTCTACACCTTCCTGACCTCGCTCAAGCTGTTCCGCGACATCATCTCCGGCTCGTGGAGTTTCACGCCGACCACGCGCAACTACGAGCAGCTTTTCATGAGCGACCGCAACAACTTCACTGACCTGACGCGCAACAGCGTAGTTGTCGGCCTGCTGAGCCTGCTGCTCGTCCAGGTCATCGCCGCCCTGGGCGCGTACAGCATGAGCCGCTTCCACTGGCGCAGGCTGATCAGCAGGCTGGTCATGGGCTGGCTGCTCTTCATCAACATGCTGCCGCCGATCATCTTCGTCGGGCCTTTTTTCATCATCGCCCGCACCCTCGGCTTCTACGACACGCCCATTGCCATCACCATGGCCCACTCGATCATGAACCTGCCGCTGGCCTTCTGGATGCTGCACAGCTTCTTCGCCGACATCCCCATCGAACTGGAGGAGGCCGCCGCCATTGACGGGTGCAGCCGCCTGCAAACCTTCCTGCGCATCGCTTTGCCCCTGGCCAAGCCGGGCATTGCCGCGACGAGCGTGCTGGTCTTCGTCTTTAGCTGGAAGGACTTCCTCTTCGCCCTCACGCTGAGCAGCACGCCCAAAGCGATGACCATCCCCGTCGGCATCGCCGCCTTCGCCCAGGAATACAACATCCGCTACGGCGAGATGGCCGCCGCCGCGTTCTTCGCCACTATTCCGGCGCTGATCCTGGTCTTCGTCGCCCAGAAACACATCGTCAAGGGCATGACCCTCGGCGCGCTCAAGGGCTGAACGATGACCGGCACTCTCCTGGCGCGCGACCTCATTCTCGCCCCCACCGAATGGCGCGGGCAGCCCACCTGGACGCTCGAAAGCGCCCGGCTGCGCGTCGTGACCACACCGGGGGTGGGAGCCAAGATCGTCTCGATCTACGACAAGATCGCCGGGCACGAGTGGCTGGTGGCCCCCGCCAACCGTCCCTTTGGCCCGCTCGCTTACGGCGCGGTTTTCACTGCGCAGGACATGAGTGGCTGGGACGAGATGTTTCCCACAATCAAACCCTGCGCCTACCCGCAGCCCGGCCCCTACGCGGGCGCGGCGCTGCCCGATCACGGCGAAGTGTGGGCGCTGCCCTGGGAGGTGATCGCGGCGGACGGCGGCGCGCTGACGCTCGGCGTGGACGGGCGCGCTCTGCCCTACCGCCTGACGCGCACCCTGCACCTGGACGATCCCGCCACCTTGCGCCTGAGCTACACCGCCACCAACGCCGGCGCGCACCCCATCGCGGCGCTGTGGGCCGCGCACCCGCAGTTCAGCGCCGGCGACGCCACGCGCATCGTCCTGCCGAAAACCGTGCGCGAGCTGTACAATGTGCGCGACA
>JAGPFT010000143.1 GCA_018056405.1 Anaerolineae bacterium | reverse complement strand
GGGGGCCAGCAGTTCCCACTCTTTATCGCTCAGGTCTGTGCTGTATGGTTGACGTTCCATTCCGCTATGGACCTTCTATCTATACCAACAACCCCTTTCATTATAGCCTACTTTCAAAATACACTCTTAGAGGCCATTTGAGAAGAAGGACAACCCCACCTAAATCCCTCCCCGCCAGCAGGGAGGGACTTGAGCTTGCTCCCCCTTTCCCCGCAAGCGGGGAAAGGGGGCCGGGGGGATAGGGGTTAGAAAGACTTCTCAAACGGTCTCTTAGCGGGACACAGCGCGCCCTGTCGAAAAGCTGAGAGCTGAGACGCAGGACTCGCCTTGGGCCGCGTCTGTGGTATACTTGCTAGAACAAGTGTTTGTTCGCGGCAGGCGGTGATCCTCATGCCATTCACACGCTTCATCGAAGGGCCGGCTGGCACCGGCAAGACAACCTACGCCATCCAGCACGTGCGCGATCTGCTCGACGGCGGCGCGCGCGGCGACGAAGTGCTGGTGCTGGTGCCGCAGCGAGCGCTCGGCTGGCCCTACGTGCGTGCCTTCACCGATCCGGCGTGGCCGTCTGGCACGAACATTGACGTGGTGACTCTGGGCGGCCTGGCCCGGCGCAGTCTGGAGACTTTCTGGCCGCTCGTTGCTGAGCGGGCTGGCTTCGCCCAGCCGGGACTTGATCCGCTGTTCCTCACGATTGAGACGGCGCAATACTTCATGGCCCGGCTCGTGCTCGACGCGCAGAGAACCGGCATCTTCGACAGCATCAGTATCAGCCCGTTTGCCATCATGCGCCAGACACTCGACAACCTCTCGAAGGCAGCCGTCAGCCAGATTTCGCTCGACGAGGTGGCTGACCGGCTCATCGCCGCCTGGGGCGACCGCCATTCAAGCCGCCCGCCGGTGTATCGTGCCTGCCTGGACGTGGCCCGTCAGTTCCGCGAACACTGCCTGCACTACAGTCTGCTCGATTTCTCGTTGCAGATCGAGGTTTTCGCCAAGACCCTGCTCAGCGAGCCGCTTTACATTCGCTATCTGCGCAGCCGCTATCGGCATTTGGTCGCGGACAACCTGGATGAGGAGTTCTCGGTTGCTGGGGACTTCATCCGCTGGTTGCTGCCAGGGCTGGAATCTGCATTGCTGCTCTACGATACAGAGGGCGGCTTGCGGCTCTTCCTCGGCGCGGCCCCTTCAGAAATGCACGCGCTGGCCGAGCTTGCCAATGAGCGCGAGGAGTGGCGCGAGCCGGTAGCTGCTCCCCCGGAAATGGTGTCCTTTGCCGATGCGCTGTCCTCGGCGATTGCTCCTCAGACGGCCCTGCCTCCCCCTGTCGCCGTGCCGCTCGACCAGGTGCTCACCGTGCATTCGGCGCGCTTCTTCCCCCAGATGATAGATTGGGTGGTGGCGGAGATCGCGGGCCTGGTTCAGGCTGGGGTGCCGCCGCGCGACATTGGGGTGGTCGCTCCCTTCATGAGCGATTCCCTGCGTTTCGCCCTCACCACGCGGCTAGACGAGTATGGCATTGCCGCTGTCTCGCACCGTCCGTCGCGCGCGCTGCGCGAGGAGCCGCAAGCGCGCGTCATGCTCACCTGGCTGGCGTTGGCTCACCCGCACTGGGGCATCGCCCCGCCCGTGCAAGACGTGGCCGATGCACTGAGCCGCTCTATCGCCGGGCTTGATCCCGTGCGCGCCTGGCTGCTGGCTCAGATCGTGTACCGGCCCGGCCAGCTTGAACTCGGCTCGTTCGACCGCATTCAGTCCGCGATGCAACAGCGTATCACCTATGTCGCCGGGGAGCGTTACGAGCGTCTGCGCGCCTGGCTGGACGCCTACCGCCAGACGGACTCCGGTACCATCCCACCCGACCATTTCTTCAGCCGCATGTTCGGCGAAGTGCTATCGCAGCCCGAATTCGGCTTTCACGGTGACGCAGAAGCGGGGCGCATCGTCGCCGAGTTGGTCGAGTCCGCGCGCAAGTTCCGCCAAACGCTCTACCCAGACGGCGCAGTGGACGGCTGGGACGACGTGCTGCGTGACTACTTCACTCTGGTGCAGCAAGGCTTGCTGGCCGCGCTCCACCTCACAAGCTGGCGCGACGAGCAGCAGGATGCGGTCTTCCTCGCCCCCGCCTATACGTTTCTCATGCGCAATCGCTGGGTGGATTACCAGTTCTGGCTGGACGTGGGCAGCAGCACCTGGTGGGAGCGCTTGGAACAACCGCTCACCCATCCCTACGTGCTCGCCAGAGAGTACCCGCCCGGCCAGGTCTGGACTGACCAGATGGAGATGGCCGCCCGTGACGAGGCGCTGCGCCGGCTGCTGTTGGGACTGGTGCGGCGCTGTCGCCGGCACATCTACGCCGCCATCGCTGAGCTTGGTGAGCAGGGTTACGAGCAGCGCGGCCCACTGCTCCGCATCCTCCAGCAACTTCGCCAGGCCTCCCTTGAGGAACGGCCATGACTGCCGACGACCAGCCGACTTTTCGCCTACGCCCTGAACAGCAGGCCATTGTGCACGGCTACAGCGGCGGCAAGCTGGGCATTGCAGCGGTGCCTGGCAGCGGCAAGACCTTCACCCTGGCGCACCTGGCGGCGCGACTCATCTCCAAGAGCCGTCTGGAACTGGATCAAGAGGTGCTCGTCGTCACTTTCACCAACTCGGCGGTCAACAGCTTCCGCGCCCGCATCGCTCAGATTCTCGCCCAGGATTACGGGCTGATCGGGCACATCGGCTACCGGGTGCGCACTCTGCACGGCCTGGCCCGCGACATTGTGCACGAGCGCCCGGCGCTCGTCGGGCTGGCCGACGACTTCATCATCCTCGACGAGAAAGAGACGCAGGAGATTCAGCGCGATATTGTCACACAGCGCCTGGCCGAATGGCGCGACGCCCTGGCCCAGTACCTTGACCCAGAGGTTGACTCCCGTTGGGCGTGGCGTGGCTTTGAGGAAATCCTGCCCCAGTTGGCCGGCAACTTCATCAAGCAGGCCAAAGACCTGCGCCGGACGCCAGACGATCTGCTCGCGCTGCTGCCATCTGAAGGGACCAGCCTCGACCTGACGCGCTTCGCGATCAGCGTCTACGCCGACTACCAGCGCAGCTTGACCTATCGCGGCGCGGTGGATTTCGATGACCTGGTGCGGTTGGCGCTGGACGCCCTGGAACGCGAACCAGAATACCTGGAACGGCTGCGCCATCGCTGGCCCTATATCCTGGAGGACGAAGCGCAAGATAGCTCGCGCTTGCAGGAGGAAATGCTCCGCCTGCTCAGCGGGGAGCGCAACTGGGTGCGCGTCGGCGATCCCAACCAGGCCATCTTCACCACTTTCACCACGGCCAATCCGGGCTTCCTGCGCCGCTTCCTTGACCGCGATGACGTAGACGAGAAGCCGCTCTCTGTGTCAGGCCGTTCGGCGCAGCCCATCCTCGACCTGGCGAACGAGCTGGTGCGCTGGACGGCAGAGAGCCATCCCGTCCCGGCGCTGAGGACGACGTTCGAATACCAGCCGCACGCGGGGCGCGGGCCGGTGCGCGGTGTGATCCGCGCCACTGACCAGGACGATCCCGATCCGAACCCGCCGGACGACATTTGCCACATCGAGCTACGCTACCGGCCTGACGACAAGATCAGCGCGTCGGCTGAGCTAGACTACGCCATCTCAGGTGCCGGGCGGCCCTTGCTGGACTTCGGACAGGATGCACCGCAGGCCCCGCAGGAGACTGTCGCCGTGCTCGTGCCAGACAACAATCGCGGCTATGCCCTGGCCGAGAAGCTGCGCAAGGATCACAGAGATGTTCCCTTTGAGGAACTGCTGCGCAGTTCGACGCGCACGCGCCAATCTGTGAAGCGGCTGCTGGACATCCTGGAATACCTCTGCGATCCCACTAACCCCAAAAAGCTCAAGCGCGCGTTCTGGGCGCAGCTTTCCGACGAACGGCGCGATCTGGTCACTGCGGACACCGCCACAACTGCCACGCTGACCCGCTATTTCGCCGCCGCCGCAACCGTCGAGGAGTTCTTGTGGCCACGCGACCCTGGCGCGGCGCTGGCGTTGCCGGAGTTCGCGCCCGATTACGCCTGGGTCGGCGAAGAGCTTGTTCGCTTCCAGACGGGAGTCAGGCGTTGGCTCCAGGGTACGGACCTCCCTATTGACCAGGTGATTCTGACTATTACCCAGGATGTGTTCGATGCACCGGCGGATCTCGCTCTGGGCCACAAGGTCGCCACGACCCTCCGCGCCCTGGCTGTCAGCCATCCCGACTGGCGGCTGACTCAGTTTGCTGAGGAGCTAAAAAGCATCACCGAGAACAAGCGGCGCTTTCTCGGCTTCGACGATGATGAAGTCGGCTACGCGCCCAAGCCGGGCGTCGTGACCATCGCCACCATGCATTCGGCCAAGGGGCTGGAGTGGGATCGAGTCTATTTGCTGGCCGTCAGCAGCTATGACTTCCCGTCGGGAATGCCCTACGACCGCTACATCGCTGAGCGGCAGTTCACTCGCTTCTCCGCCGATGGCAGCATGATCCGGCTGAACCTGGAGGCGGAACTACTCGCCCAGTTGGACTATCTGGTTGGTGCGCTGCCCGCCTATGAGGAGGGTGCAGCGACGTTGGAGGCACGGCTGGAGCGTGCGAGGGAGCGGCTGCGTCTGCTCTATGTGGGCGTCACGCGGGCCAGGCGCGCATTGATCGTCTCCTGGAACACCGGGCGCTATGCACACAAGGGTACGTCCTATGAGAACCCCCCCGCTCTGCCTCTGATCCACCTGGGCACCTATAATGACTATGGGGATGGATGATCTTAGGGTGTGGATCGGGCGCGGATAGAATGGGGTGACAGTATGGTGATGCTGCCAGATGGCTTTACGTTCAACCAGGCGAATCTGCAGGACTTCGTGGACTGTCCCCGGCGCTTTCAGTTGCGCTATGTGCAGGGGCAGCAGTGGCCGGCGGTGGCGGCTGAGCCGCTGTCTGAACATGAGGCATTCGTGCGCCGGGGCGCGCAGTTTCACCGTCTGGTTGAGCGTCATCAACTTGGACTCCCCGCAGCCGAGATCGTGGCTGGGTTGGGCGATCCTGTGCTGCGCACCTGGTGGGATGCCTACCTGGGCTTTGAGACGCTGCATACCCTGCCCGGCGAGCGCTTCCCGGAATTGCGGCTATCCGCTGAGCTATTCGGCGCGCGGGCGATGGCGGCGCTCGATCTTGTGGTGGTTGAGCCGGGGGTGCGTGCGACAATCTTCGACTGGAAGACGCACGGGCGTGTGCTGCGTCGGGCATGGCTGGCTTCGCGCTTGCAGACGGTGTTGTACCTGTACCTGGTAGCTGCTGTGGGGCCGGGTATGTGGGGGGACTGGCTGGAGCCGCAGATGCTCTCGATGGTGTACTGGTTTCCAGCGGAGCCTGGTTCGCCGGTGGAGTTCCGCTACTCGCAGCAGCAACATCAGGAGTATGGTGTTCGTCTGGCAGGGCTGATCCAGGCGATTCAGGGAGGGGAAGGGGGGGGAGTGTGGCCTCTGACCTTTGAGACTCGTTTGTGTGAGTACTGCCAGTTCCGATCACGTTGTGGGCGGGGGACGACAGCGGGTGCTTTTAGTGCGTTTGGTGAGATGGATGATGTTCTGGAGGACGCTGGGGGGCTTTGGGTTTTTGAGGAAGTGGATGAGGTGGGTTTCTAAAGGTGGCTAATGACTATACGAAACCGGTTGCCTGGGAGCCGTCAGCTCCCGCCGACCGCCAACCGGCCACCACAGACCTGGCCCGCGCGTTAGGTGTCTCGCCGCTCGTCGCGTCGCTGCTGGTCACGCGCGGCCTCACCACACCAGATGCCGCCCGCGCCTTCCTCGACCCGCAGCACTATCGCCCCGCACCGCCCGAAACCCTGCCAGACCTGGCAGCCGCGACCGTTCTCCTGCGCGAGGCCATCCGCCGCCGCCAACCGATCCTCGTCTGGGGCGATTTCGACGTGGACGGGCAAACAGCGACTGCGCTGCTGGTCACAGCATTGCGAGGCCTCGGCGCGACCGTCACCTGCTACATCCCCAACCGCCTGAGGGAGTCACATGGCGTCCATCTGCCAGCGCTGGCTGAACAGATCAGCCAGCACGCACCGGCCCTGCTGCTCACCTGCGACACTGGGGTTTCAGCATATACCACTATTGACTATGCGAAACAGGCCGGCCTCGCCGTCATCATCACTGACCACCACGACCTGCCGGACTCTCTGCCCGCCGCCGACGCTGTGCTCAACCCCAAGCGCCTGCCGTCGGCGCACCCTCTCGCGGCCCTGCCCGGCGTAGGCGTGGCCTACAAGCTGGTCGAGGCACTCTTCGACGCCACCCAACACGCTGATGAGGCTACGGCCCTGGCCGATCTCGCCGCCCTGGGCATCGTCGCCGATGTCGCCGCCCTGCGCGACGACACGCGCTACCTGCTCCAGATTGGCCTCGCCCAACTGCGCCAGGGCAGGCGTGCTGGCCTGGTCGCCCTGTGCGAGATCGCCCAACTTGACCCTGGCACCCTCACCGAAACCGACATCGCCTTCCAGATCGCCCCACGTCTCAACGCGGCAGGCCGTCTGCACGACGCGCGCCTGGGCGTAGACCTGCTCACGACCACCGACCCGGCGCAAGCGCAGACGCTCGCCTCACAGTTGGAGGCTCTCAACAACCAGCGCCGCCTGTTCGAGCGCCAGATTCTGGCCGCCGCCCAGGCGCAGATCGAGCAAGACCCGTCGCTGCTGGAATGGCGCGCCCTCGTTCTGGCCTCCCCCACCTGGCACGCAGGGTTGCTCGGCATCGTCGCCAACCGCCTGGCCGAGCAGTATGTCCGCCCGGTCGTGCTGCTGACTCTCAGCGGCGACTCGGCGCGCGGCTCTGCCCGCTCCTTCGCCGGCTATGACATCAGCGCGGCCATTGCTGCCCAGGCCGACCTGCTGCACACCTTCGGCGGGCACCCTGGCGCAGCAGGACTCTCCCTGCCTGCCGATCACATCCCGGCCTTTCGCCGCCGCCTGTCTGACGCGCTTGCGGCCCAGCCCGCGCCGCCCGCAGCCAGAGGCGCGCCCATTGACGCCGTGCTCCCTCTGCGCGAGGTGACGCTCGACCTGGCCCGCGACATCGAGCGCCTGGCCCCCTTCGGTGAAGGAAACCCACGCCCTACGCTGGTCAGCGAGCGGCTGCTGCTGGACAGCGCCACGACCCTGGGACGC
>JAGPFT010000142.1 GCA_018056405.1 Anaerolineae bacterium | reverse complement strand
TGCCTGAACCACTGCCCGGTCTACCAGGAGATCGCCGGGCAGACCTACGGCCACGCCTACAGCGGGCCGATTGGCGCGGTGCTCGTCCCCCTGCTGCACGGCCTGGAGCGGTACGAGGCGCTGCCGCACGCCAGTTCGCTATGCATGGCGTGCCTGGAAGTCTGCCCGGCGCGCATTGACCTGCCGCGCATGTTGCTCGATCTGCGCGCCGAGGAAGCGACGCGCGGCGTGATCGCCCCGCCAGAGCAGGTCCTCGAGAAGTCGGCGGCCTGGCTGCTGGGGCACCGCCGCCTGTTCGGGCTGCTGGCGGATGTGGGGCGCATCTTCCAGCAACCGCTGGTCAGCAAAGACGGCCTGCGCGTGCCGCGCCGCCTCAACCCGGCCCAGGAGCGACGGCTGCCCACGCTGGCCCCGCGCTCGTTCCACGCGCTGTGGGACGACCTGGCCGCCGAAGAAGAGGCCGTCCCCGAAGCAATCCCGGTCAAGAAGGCTGCGCGCAAACTGTCACGCGGGCGGATCGCCGCGCTGATCGGGGCGAGCCTCGTGCCCCTGGCCGTGCTGTGGCACCTGCTGCGCCGCAGAGGAGGGAGACGACAATGAGCACTGCCCGCGAGGAGATTCTGGCGACTCTGCGCAATAAGGAGCGCGGGGGGATGCCCCTGCCCGCGCCCTGGCGCTCGCGCCAGCAGTTCGACGACCTGGCCGCGCGCTTCACGGCGACGCTGACCGGGCTGCACGGCGAAGTGATCCGCGCGGCGTCGGCGGACGAGGCGCTCGACCGGCTGGGCGATGTGCTGCGCGAGCTGGGCGCGGCGCGCGTCGTGGCCAACGACGAGCCGCCGCTGGCCGGGGTTGACCTGGCGGTGCGCTGGCCAAGCATCGCCTGGCACGTCGTCGGGCGGACGGACGGCGATCTGCGCACGTTCTGCGCGGATGCGGATGCGGGCGTCACCGGCGCGGAGGCGGCGCTGGCCGAGACCGGCTCGGTTGTCGTCCGCAGCGGGCCAGGGCGCAGCCGCATGGCGTCGCTACTGCCGCCGGTGCACATCGCCCTGGTCGCCGCTGAGCGCCTGACCAGCGACATCCTCACCTGGACTGCTGCTCGCTCCGGCGACCTGCCGGCCAACGTCATCGTCATCAGCGGGCCGAGCAGGACCGCCGACATCGAGCAGACGACGGCCCTTGGGATGCACGGCCCCAAGCGGGTGATTGTGATTCTGTACGGGGAGGCTTGAGTCCTGAGTCTTGAGTCCTGAGTCTTGAGTCGGGAGTCGGCAGAGGCGCAACAGCGCGTCTGCTTACGGCGCGCGTGGTGGCGAGACGATCCTGGATGGGCGGATCTGCAGACTCGCCCATTCACTTGCGGCGGACCTTCCGGCAAGACTTCGGAAGTCTTCGAAGACTTCCGAAGTCTGTGCGGCTGGGTGGGGCGCAGCAGAGCCGCGCCCCCGAAACCTCACCCCCCAGCCCCCTCTCCGTAAACGGAGAGGGGGAGTAAGCGTGTGGTTAAGTCCCCTCTCCGCGTGTGGAGAGGGGATTGAGGGGTGAGGTAAAGCGGCGAGACCGGCAGCCGGGTGATCGCGTAGGGGCGTATTGCAATACGCCCCTACAAGGGTGCAGCAGAGCCGCGCCCTCGAAACCTCACCCCCCAGCCCCCTCTCCGCGTGTGGAGAGGGGATTGAGGGGTGAGGTAAAGCGGCGAGACCTTCAAAAAAGACTTCGGAAGTCTTCGAAGACTTCCGAAGTCTGGACTCCCGCCTCTAATACACGTATTCCTCTTCGAGCATCTCGCGCAGGCGCAGGTAGCTGTCATAACGCTCCGCGCTGACCGCGCCGCGTTCCACTGCTGCGCGCACGGCGCAGCCCGGTTCGTGGGTGTGTGTGCAGTCCGGGAACTTGCAGTCTGCCACCAGCGGCGCGATCTCGATAAAGTAGCCGTCTAGCTCGTCCGGCTCTACGTCCCAGGGCGAAATGGCGCGGATGCCCGGCGTGTCGGCCACGTAGCCACCGTCGGCCAGGGGCACCATCTCGCTGTAGCGGGTCGTGTGGCGGCCCTTCGTCGTCGCCGTGCTGACCGCGCTCACGCGGCGGCCCAGGTCCGGCTCGATGGCGTTGAGCAGGCTGGTCTTGCCCACCCCCGACGGCCCCGTGAACACGGAAATCTTGCCCACCAGTGCATCGTGCAGCGCGGCGATTCCCACGCCGGTTTTGGCGCTGACGTAGAGCACGGGATAGCCGATCCGCTCGTACTCGGCGAACAAGGCGCGCGCCGCCTCCGGCTTGGGGACGAGATCGATCTTGTTGACGCAGATGCGAATGGCGGGAATAGCCGCTTTCTCGGCGGCGACCAGGAAGCGATCGAGCATCCGCAGGTGCGGGCCGGGCTGCGCGGCGGCGAAGACGAAGATCGCCTGATCAGGATTAGCGATGATGACCTGCTCGCGCTCCTTCGACGTGCCCACTGCCGAGCGCGGGGCCACGCGCGAGAGCACGCGCTCGCGCTCGGCGACAGCGACGATCACGCCGCCGACGGTATCCGCGCCGGTTTCCAGGCGCTCGACCGTCACCCGGTCGCCGATGGCGACCAGATCGGTCTCCTGATATTCCTCTTTGAGCCTGCCCCGAAGCTGGCAAACGATGGGGCCTTGCGGGGTATCAACGGTGAAAAAACCACTCTGCGTGCGGATGACCAGACCTGTCAATTGTTCGCCCAAAGCCGCTCCCTCATAACACACTCAGCGCCAGCACAGTTTGCCGGCCGGCAACAACAAGCGCCGCGAACGCACAGCCCGCAGCGCCGGATACACACACGCCAGGCTTGGCCGACAGTCCCAGGTGCGCACCTCCGCGCCGCGAACAGGGCCGGGCATCGCGGCGACATGCCGCGCCCTTCCCTACCGACACAGACGACTGGCAACTGTGCCGCGCCGCCAGCCCTCACTTGCCTCAGCATAGCACGAGCCGCCAGGCGGAGTCAACAGGGGGCAGGTGGGCACAGGTTGCCAGCGACTCGCTTGACACCGGGCGAGTAGGGGCGTATTGCAATACGCCCCTACGGGACAGGTATTGCACACCCCCAACAGGGGGCGCTCTGCGCCTGGGGCAGGAGTTTCCAAACCACGAGGGCCGATGCCCTCAGACTTCCGAAAGTTTCCGAAAACTTCGGAAGCTTTGTTCTTGCGCTTCCGAGGTGAGGCAGAGCCGCCCGCTCACCAGTCCTCATCGAAGCCGGTGAACCCTTCCGGTAGGTTGTCCAGGCCGGGCGGCAGCGGTTCCTCCGCCCACTCGGCCCTGCCGGGGATGGTGACGGTCGCCACCGCCGCGCCCGTCCCGGCCAGGCGCGGGCCGCGCTGCCATACATCCTGAAACAGGCCGCGCCCGTACATTACCACTGCTCCAACGCCCGCCAGCGCCGTGATCAGCTCAAGGATCAGCCCCAGGGCGGGCACGGGCATATTGGTCAGCAGGGCGTAGAGCACCGCCCCCACCGCCAGCATCCCCACCCAACGGCGGAAATCGCCCTGCCCGGCGATGCGCAGCACGTAGCGGTAAACCAACTGGCCGATGACAAAGCTGACGACCACACGCCCCATGAAAAACAGGAGGAAACTGAAGCCGCCGACCATGCCGCCCGTCACCAGCAGCACGCCAACGCCGACCATGATCGTCAGCGAATTGAGCTTGGCCACATACAGCAGGAACACCACAAACAGGCCGAGCACCAGCACGACAATGACCAGCGGAATGGAGAGCATGAACGTCGCCAGACCCCAGCCCACCGCTGGAATCGTCCGTCGCCGCACCTCGACAGCAGGAAGGCGCAACACATTGGGCACCAGGCGCAGCACGACCGCACCCAGAATCAACAGCGAGAGCACATCGCGCAGGGAGGCGACGGCATATTCGCGCATGAGTTGGGCGGCGTCGTCCGGCTGGGCCACTTTGGTGATGTCCGGCTGCCCACCGGCGCGCTCGAAGCGCACGCGCCCTTTCACCGTCCCCGGCGCGACCTCCGCCTGCGTCACGGAGCGGTACGACACGTCGCGCTCGATCAGCGCGCCCGGCAGGATGATCAGCCCTGGATTCTCGAAGGAGAGATCGTAGAACGGCAAATCCGGCATATCGGTGCCGCGCCGCGCGTCGCCCACCTCCGCATCCACGCGCCCGACGATCACTCCCTCGATGATGAGCGCCTCGCCGCCGAAGTCAATGTCGCCGCCGACCGTCCCGGCCACGCGCGCCTGATAGCCGTACACGAGCAGGTCGCCGGGCAGCACAGCGTCCGCCCGTAGTTCGACATTGAGCGCCGCCGCCACCAGGTCAATGCGCGAATCGGTGAAGCGCGCCGTGTCGGTGACGATCACAGTCAGGCCGGCGAAGTGCATGTCGTCGCCGACGGTGCCCTCCACCAGCAGCCTGCCACCCCCCACCCAGACATCGCCGGTCACTCTGCTGCCGCGATGCAGCGTGATCTCGGCGGCCACGCCGATCAGATCGCCGTCAACGGTGCCGTACACATCGAGCAGGCGGCAGAAGAAGTAAAAGTCCTCGACAATGTACTCATCCTGTCCCACCACGCAGCGGTCACCGCGCATCCCATCCGACGCCTCGACCTGCCCGGCCAGGCTGAGCAGCACGAGCAAGACGAGCAGCGCGATTTTTCGTTTGCGACCGGCCTTCATTCGCATCCCATGTCAGTCCAGACGAAAGGAGTGCTTGCGCTAGTTATTGTACCAGCCCGCCCGCGCGGACAAAAAACGCCCTGGCCTGACGGGTGCGTGCAAAACCTGCCAGGCAACATGGTCGCGCTCCTTAGCCTCACCCCCGCTCAGCGCTGACGCGCCTCGCCGCCCCCTCTCCACGACGTGGAAAGGGGGCAAGCCGAGCGCAGCGAGGCTGGGGGTGAGGTCTCGACTCCCGCCTGCCTCACGGCAGACTAATCGCGCCAAGATAGCGCTTGTCGGAGACGCGGATCAGCTCACCGGTCGTCAGGTCGAGCTTGAACGTGCCGTCCGCCTCTGCGTCAGCCAGCAGCAGGGCGCTGTCGCCGTCAATGAAGGCCAGCGGACGGTAGCGCACCGTCTCCGACGAGCGAGCCAACCGTTGCCGCCGGCCTACGGCATCCACCACGATCAGCACGTAGGGTGGGCCATCGCCAGTTGCGGCGCTGTAGGCGGCCAGCGTCCCCGCCTCGTTGAGGATCAGGTCGCCCGCCAGGCGGTAGGGCAGGTTCGGCGCGGGCACCAACGTCTCCGCGCCCGTCGGCACGTCCCACACGCGCAACGCGAACGGCCCGCGCCCTGCCGCCGCTTCCAGGCGACTCACCGTGCGTCCGTCCGGCGTCGCCGCCGCCGCGCACGGGCAGATCGGCTCGCCCGTCAGCGTCACGAAACGCTCCTCGGCGATCTGGTACACGCTGAGATATTCATAGACCTCGAACAGCGCCCCGGACGGGGACTCCAGGGGATGCGCCGCGTCATAGACAAGCTGCGTCATGCCGTTGGACAGGGCCAGGGGCAGCAACATTTTTCCGTCCCCCGGCGTGGAAATGGGGAGTTGGCGCAGCCCACTCCCGTCCGCCTGGGCGACAAACAGCGCTGACACGCCGTCCGTGTTGACCTCCACCCAGGCGATGGCGCTGCCGTCGGGCGAGGCCACCCAGCGAATCTGCTCGATGTCCACGCCACGCCGGATGAAAGGGTGCGGCTCCAGCGTGCCCTGCGCGTTGGCGCGCATGATCGCGCCGGTGCGCGCCTTCTCGTAGATCACATAGTCGCCCACCAGGGCGAAGTGACGCCCGCTCTCGATGTTGACGACTGTGCTCAGGCCACTCAACGCATCCAGGAAATAGAGGCGTGTCAGGCCAGTTTCGGCGTCCTCGCCCACAAACACGTCCACGCGCCTGGTGGGGCCTTGCCGCGCCACGACCGGCACAGCAGCGCCCCACATCGCTACCACAAGCACGAGCAGCGCGAGGACGGCCCACCCCCTACGCATGGCCGGACTCCCCGGCGAGCGCCGCCACAAGCTGCGGCAGCACCACGCCCGCAGGCCCGTCCAGAAACCAGTCCGCCAGGCGCGTGATCGGCGTCCGGTTGGGATTGACCTCCAGGATCGTCGCGCCGTGCTCGCGGGCGACGAAGGGTAGGCTGGCGACCGGCTGCACCACCCCGGAGGTGCCCACGACGAGCATCACGTCGGCGGTGCGGGCCAGGGCAAAGGCGCGGTCAATGGCCTCCGGGGGCAGCATCTCCTCGAACCAGACCACCGCCGGGCGCACATACGCGCCGCAATGCGGGCAGCGCGGCGGCCCGGCCTCGGCGTCCCAGGCCAGCGCGCTGATGTCAATGAGCGTCGGGTCGCCCTGGCAGTTGGCGAAGCACTTGTTGAGGTGAATATCGCCGTGCACAGGGATGACATCGCTGCTGCCCGCCTGGGCGTGCAGGCCGTCAATATTCTGGGTGATCACGACTACACGCGGCAGGTGACGCTCCAGGGCGGCAATCGCCAGATGGCCGGGGTTGGGCCGCGCCTGGGCGATCAGCGCCCGCCGGTGCTGGTACCAGTCCCAAACCAGCCTGGGATCGCGGCGGAAGCCGCGCGGCGTCGCCAGGAGCGCCGGGTCGTACTGCTCCCACAGGCCATCCAGCGCGTCGCGGAAGGTGGGGATGCCGCTCTCTTTGGAGACGCCCGCGCCGGTCAGCACAACCAGGCAGCGGCTCGCGCGCAGCACGTCCGCCGCCGCGCGCACTCGCTCCGGCGAGACGCCTCCGGTCCGCTCTAGATCGCCCACCGCACGCTCCCTGGTTGATAGTGGTCAGGGGTCAGTTGCCAGTTGTCAGTAGGCAGTGGTTGTGAGTCGGGAGTCAGGAGTTGGAAGATGATACGCTGGCCTCACTGACTCTAGACTCAAGACTCCCGACTCACAACCCGCCCGTCCCCGATTGTGCCGTTACACGGCCCATCACGCAAACCGATGGGTCCGCGAACAAGTTGTTGGCGTGCTTGTCCCCCCCTAATTCTCTGAGCGAAGAGCATCTTTATGCGCTCCGTTCAAACCGTTGAAAACCTACCCCTGACAGCGGAGGCCCCTCCCCCTGGCCCCCTCCCCAGCCGAGCTAGGGAGGGGGAAAACGTCTCATCCGGCGGTCAAAGTCCCCCTCTCTGGCTCTGCCGGAGAGAGGGATGGAGGGGGAGAGGCCTGTAGGGGCGGGCGGCGATCAGAC
>JAGPFT010000141.1 GCA_018056405.1 Anaerolineae bacterium | reverse complement strand
GCGTTGATGCGCGGTTGCCCCTCCACGAACTGCCAGATATAACGGTCGAAGCTGCCGAACGCCTCTTGCACGCGCAGGAAGGCGCGCGCGTTCTGCACGGCGGCGGCCACCTTCAGCCGGTTGCGGATGATGCCAGGGTCAGCCAGCAGCGCGGCCTGCTTCGCTTCGTCGTAGCGCGCGACGATAGCCGGGTCGAAGCCATCGTAGACCTGGCGGTAGTGCACTCGCCGGCGCAGCACCAGCCCCCAACTCAGTCCGGCCTGCACGCCCTCCAGGAACAGGAACTCGAACAGCGCCCGGTCGTCGTGGACAGGCGCGCCCCATTCCTCATCGTGGTAAGCTGTGTAGAGCGCATCTTCGGTCAGCGCCCAATCACAGCGCGAACGGCTGGCAACACTCATGATTGTTGCCCCTCTGGGACAACCTCCGGGACGCCCGGCAGGATGAAGTAGAATTCGCTGCCCTGGCCTTCAACGCCGGTCACACCCACCTGCCCGTTCAATCGCTCGACGATGCGGCGGACGATGGACAGTCCCAGGCCATGACCGCCGGCGCGCGCGCCGGCCAGGCGGGTGAACTCGGCGAACAACTGCGCCTGCTGCCCGGCGCTCAGACCGTGCCCGTTGTCGCGCACCCAGCAGCGCACGGTCCCATCGGGTTGGCGTTCCGCGCCCAGGGCGATCACTGGCGGCTCGCCGCCGTACTTGACGGCGTTGCTCACGTAATTGGCGAAGACTTCTTCCAACCAGGGACCATAGCCGATCACCGCTGGCCACTCATCGGGCAGAATGACCTGGGCCTGGGCCTCGCGAATCTCGATGTTCAGCCGTTTCAATGTCTGGGCAACGACAGAAGCCAGATTGACCGGCCCGACGTTGACCTTCTGGACACGCTCCAGTTGGGCCAGCAGCAGCAGCGCTTCCACAATATCGTTCATTTTCAGGCTGGTCTCGGCGATCATGGCGGCGAATTCGGCGACCTCCGCCGGGGACATGGCCTCGTATTCGTCGCGCAGCGTCAGGCTGCTGGGTACGAGCACCGCCAGGGGACTTTTCAGGTCATGGGCGACCGTGCGGGCGAAGGCGTCAAGTTCGTCAATCAGCCGCTCGCGCTCGGTTTCGGCGCGCTTGCGGGCGGTGATGTCATGTAGCACGACCAGCGAGCCAACGGAACGGCCCGTTCTTCCGCTCAATGCCATCCGGCGCGCCTCGAAGACACTCCTTTTCTCGCCGCGCTCGATAGCGATCTCCTGGCCTTGCTCTCCCGTGCTTTGCAGCGCCGCCAGGTCCAGCCAACCGGCCAGCAGAGCATCTCCAGCCTGGCCGATCATCTTTGTTTGCGGACGCTCCAGCAGCCACGCAGCAGCCGGATTGAGGTCAACGACCACACCGCGCGGGTCGAGGACGATGACCGGATCGCCCAGGCTGGCGAACACCGTGTCGCGCGCCACCGGCATGATGGTGAGCAGCTTCCAATAGAGCACTCCCCACACGAGCAGGAGCGTGGACGGGATCAACGCGAACGGCATTGGGTCAATTCGCTCTGGGATGGCGCCGGCCAGATAGCCCACCAAGGCCGTCAGCGGAAACAGCGCGCCCGCTATGAGGAGCGCAGTCTGGCCGCGATAGATTCCGGTGGCTCGATGATAGGCCCGCACCAGCAGGGCCAGGGCAGCCAAGTTCAGCGCCCACAGATACACGACGTGCACCCAGTACCAGGCCCCGCGCGAGAAAGCTACCCGGTATACATCGCCATGCGGCTCCAGATGGAAATCGCGCCAGATTAGCTCATGCGCGCTGTTCGTCCAGGCCAACAGGAGCGTGATGGCCGGGATCACCAGCAGCGCCACGCGCGCCTGCCGCATCTCGATCCACTGATTGCCTCCATAGATGGCGGCCAGCGCCAGCAGCGTATAGGGCTGCAAAGCGATCCCAAAGTACTCGACCCGAATCCAGAAGTAGGCCCATTCCTGGGTGGTGCTGCTCAGTTCCAGGGCATAGCCCACCTGGTAGATGATGACCGTCAGAAGTAACAGACCCAGGCGTAAAGCGCCCTGTATCTGGCGGTGTTGCCAGACCAGCCAGACGATCCCCGCCAGAACCAACGCGCTGAGGAGCAGGGGAATGGCGTAGAAGGCGGCGTCAGTCGTCATAGAGTTTGTGCTGCTGCAAGCAGCGAACGTTGAGTCACAGGTCTACCGTCTACAACACGACTTCTGGCAAAGGTTCCGGCGGCCAGACTGCACCAAGCCGGTCAGACCACGAGCACGATCTTGCCGAAGTGCTCGCCCGCTTCCAGCGCGCGGTGCGCCGCCTGAATCTCGTCCAGCGCGTACTGCGCGCCGATGACCGCCCGCAGCCTGCCCTTGAACAGCAGTTGCATAACGGTCACGTAGTCCGTGTGCGGCCCCATCGTGCTGCCCAGGATGCTCAGGTGCTTGCTGAAGACATAGCGATTGTCTATCTCGAACTGCGCGCCGCTGGTGTTGCCGACGGTGAGGATGCGCCCGCCGTGCGCCGCTGCGCGCAGGCTGTCGGCGAAGGTCGCCGCGCCCACGTTGTCCACGACCACATCCGCGCCGCGCTTGGCCGTGATCTGGTACACGGCGCGCGACCAGCCGCCCTCCATGTCACGGCGCACGACGACATCCGCGCCGAGCGCCCGCGCCGCTGCGAGCTTCTCATCGGTGCTGCCGACGACGATGGCTGTGCACCCGCTCAGCTTGGCGATTTGCAGACAGGCCGTGTTGACGCCGCCGCCCGCGCCGACGATGAGCACCGTCTCGCCGGGGCGTAGATTGCCGCGCGTGATCAGGCTGTGCCAGGCGGTCACGAAGACCAGCGAGGCCGCCGCCGCCTCCTCGAAGGAGACATGCGCCGGCAGGCCGAGCAGGTTGCGCGCGGGCACGGTGATGTATTCGGCGTGCGTCCCGCTGGTGTGCTCGCCGAGCAACATGAAATGGACGCAGCGGTGTTCCTGCCCGGCCCGGCAGAACGCGCAGCGCCCGCAGCCAATCGTCGGGTTCACTACCACACGGTCGCCCGCCTGCCACTCGCTGACGCCCGCGCCAACCGCGTCCACTGTGCCCGCCGCGTCCGCGCCGGGGATATGTGGGTAGGTCAGCTTGATGCCCGGCCAGCCGTTGCGCACCCAGATGTCGAGGTAGTTGAGGGATGCCGCGCGCACGCGCAGGCGGACTTCGCCCGGCCCCGGCTCCGGGACGGGGTGATCCGTCACGACGCGGAGCACGTCCGCCGGGCCATGTTCGGTGAGCAGCACAGCCTTCATGGTACCCCTTTCAGGCAACAGGCGCGCCGCCACTCAGCGAATGGTGAAATCGAGCGTGGCGGTGCGGTGATTGTCCACGTACAGCTCGACGCGGTGCGGCCCCGGCATCCAACCCCCGTCGGGCGGCGGCGCTTCGAAGATCACCAGCCCGTCGCTCGCCACAAGCTCTTGCTGGACGACGGTCGTTCTGGGTGGGTCGGTCTGCTCTTTCGACAGGCGTACCCACTCGGCGCGCACGGGCACCTGTCCCTCAGCGTCTTTGAGGTCAGCCAGGCAGAAGATGGTCTCGTCGGTGGAGAAGGCGCGCGCTGCCGTGCTCTCACGGTCGGCTTCGCGGTAGAGCCGGACGTTTTCAAAGTGTGCGGTCGCCACCGTCACGCTGCACGCCCACGCTGTCAGCAGCAGGATTCCCGCCAACGCCCACGCCCGCCATGCTGACCGTCGGCTCATTGCTCGCTCTCCGCCTGCGCGCGCCAGAGTGATTCTGGCGCTCCGTGTCTCGCCTGACAGCGATCATACTCTCTCAGCCGGGTTTGGCAACTGCACAGGTGCGGCGGGGCGGGCGCTGCTCTGCTGCGCCGGTAGGGGCGTATGGCCATACGCCTCTACGACCTCACCCCCGCTCGGCCTGCTGACGCGCGCCTCGCCGCCCCCTCTCCAGCATGGAGAGGGGGCAAGCCGAGCGTAGCGAGGCTGGGGGGTGAGGTTGATCGGTCGCCCTCTCAATGCTTCTCACGCTGCTGTCCGCCCCTGGACTGGCTTGGCCGGCGAAGGAGCCAACGGGAGGGGCTTTCTGCCACACCAGACTTCCGAAGTTTTCGGAAACTTCGGAAGTCTGATCGCCGAACGCCTGCGCCGACAGGCCTCTCCCCCTAAATCCCCCTCTCCAGCCGAGCTAGAGAGGGGGACTTTGATCGCCCGACGGGATGTTTCCCCCCTCTCTGGCTTTGCCGGGGAAGGGGCCAGGGGGAGGGGCCTTCTGCCGAAATACAGACCTCACCCCCGCTCGGCCTGCTGACGCGCCTCACTGCCCCCTCTCCAGCATGGAGAGGGGGAAGAGCCGAGCGTCGCGAGGCCAGGGGGTGAGGTTGATCGGTCGCCCTCTCAATGCTTCTCATGCTGCTGTCCGCCCCTGGACTGGCTTGGCCGGCGAGGGGGCCAGGGGGAGGGGCCTTCTGCCGCACCAGACTTCCGAAGTTTTCGGAAACTTCGGAAGTCTGATCGCCGAGCGCCCGCCCCTAGGCCTCTCCCCCTCAATCCCCCTCTCTGGCTTTGCCGGGGAGGGGGCCAGGGGGAGGGGCGTCGCGGATGGTCTGTCAGGACACCCCATACAGCGCGCGGTAGACGTTGTACTGCTCGTAGATGCGCCGCACGTAGGTGCGCGTCTCGTCGAAGCTGATCGTCTGGACGAACAGGTCGAGGTCGGGGCCGGAGATGCTCAGCCATTGCGCGGCGTTGCCCGGCCCGCCGTTGTAGCCGGCCAGGGCCGCGTAGGGCAGCCCGTCCAGGCTGTCCATGACGTAGCGCAGGTAGTAGGTGCCAAAGGCGACGTTGACGTAGGGACGGTACACGTCGCTGTTCTGGTAGTCGCGCCAGCCAAGCTGCTGGGCGATCCACTGCCCGGTGTCGGGGATGATCTGCATCAAGCCCTGGGCGGCGGCGTAGGACGTGGCGAAGCCTTCGAACAGGCTTTCCTGGCGGATGAGGGCGAAGACGAGCAGCGGGTCAAGGCGGTGCTCGGCGGCGGCGGGCAGCACGAGATCGCGGTAGTAAGCGGGGTAGCGCAGCCGGGCGATGGCACCGGGCGCTTGCACAGTATCAATCCCGGCGGCGTCAATCAGCCTGGCCGCCGCCTCGATGGACAGCCGGTACAGGCGCAGGTCGCGCAGAGTGAGCGCAAGCTGGTAGAGGGCCAGGGGGTCGCCTTGCACATCGCTGAGCAGCGCGCCGAACTCCTTCTCGGCGGCTTCGTAGGCGGTGGTGGACGCGCCGACGATCATCAACTCGCGCCCGCGCACCATGCGCGGGTCGCTTTCCAGCGCGGCGCTCAGCGGGTAGAGCGGTCCTTCCTGGGTGATGTTGAAGGTGGCCCGCAGCCAGGTCTCGGCCTCGCTGAGCGCGGCGGCCTCGTCGAACTCAAAGACGGTGCCCGGCGGCGGGGTGAAGGGGGCGCGCCCGGCCAGCAGATCGGCGGCGCGGAGACTGTAATAGCCACCCGGATCGGCGGCTGCGGCGGCCTGGTACGCCTGGCGAGCCAGATCGTCCTTGCCGTCCGACTGGTAGAGGCGGCCTACCCACAGGTAAGCCGCCGCCTGAAGCTCGCCGCTGCCGGTCGCTGCCAGTTGGCTGAAAAGCTGAGCGGCCATGCCGATCTTGCCGGCGTTGTAGGCCATCGTCGCGCCCATGTACAGCCCTTCCTGCGCCCAGGTGGTGCCGGGGTACTTCTGGCCGAGGATGTCGAAGGTGCCCAGGGCGGCGTCGGTGTTGCCCTGCGTGCTGTAGAGGTAGCCGGCGCGCCACAGCGCCTCGGCCCCTTCGGGCACGTCCGGGTGCAGCGTGGCCAGCGCGGTGTATTTCTCGATAGCACCGGCGACATCGTTGCTGAGGAACAGCGTGCGGCCCTGTTCCAGCCACGCCTCGCCGAAGGCCGGATCGGTCGGGTAGGTGTCCAGCACTGTCTGGAAGGTGGTGATCGCGGCCTGGACGTTGCCTACTTCGCGGTAGGCGCGGCCCAGCATCATCAGCGCCTCTACCGAGGCGAAGCCGTTCTCGCTGCTGTGGGCATTGAGCGCCTGGATCGCGGCGTTGTAGTCCTGGTTGGCGAAGGTGATCCGCGCTTGCAGGTAGCTATCCACTTGCAGGCCGGCGCTGAGCAGGATGCCCAGGGCCTGGTAAGCGGGAGATGTCTCCGGGTAGTCGCGGACGATGCGTCCCAGCCGCAGGTGCCCGCTGGCTACGTCGCCCTGGCCGATCTCGACCTGCGCTGCCTGGTACTCGATACTGGCGCGGTAGGGCGCGTTCTGGGCGACGGCCAGGATCGCGTCGTATTGGGCGATGGCCTGGTCGGGCTGCCCGGCGTTGAGGTAGCCGGCGGCGACGCGCTCGCGCAGGGCGACCAGCGACGACAGTTCGCGCGTGGCGTCGGCGGCCTTCGTATAGGCGGCGAGCGACTGGGTGGGCTGGCCGAGCGCCAGGTAGGCATCGCCGATGCGCTCGTAGACGTAGCTGTCAATCAGCCCTGGGCGCAAGGTGAGGTAGGTCAGGAAGTCGTTGACGGCAAGCTGCCACTCGCTCAGCCCCAGGTAGGCGTCGCCGCGCAGGAAGGTGGCGTGCGCCAGGCGCGCGTCGGCGGGATTTTCGAGGATGAAGCGCGAGAGCGCGTCGGCAGCCTGGGCGAACAGCCCTTCGCGCAGCGCGGCCTCGCCCAGGCCGTAGCGCGCCGCCGCGCGCAGCGTCGGGTCAGCATCCGGCTGGGCCAGCACCGCGTCGAAGTAGCCGACGGCGGCGACGTAATCACCGTTGTGCAGGGCTTGCTCGGCGTCGGCGAAGGCCACGTCGGGCAGCAGCGTAGGCGTCGGCACGAAGGCGGGCGTCGGCGTGACGTAGGGGACGGTCGGCGTCGCCGGATTCAGCAGGGCGGCGTTACTCGGCGTGGCGGTGACGATGATCGGCTCTGGCTGCGTGGCAAAGTTACATGCGCTGACGGCCAGAGCGATCAGCAGAGCCGGCGGGATGAGCCGGCGCACGGTAGGCGTAAACATGCGGGCGATTATGGCGGCAGGGCGGGGGATTGTCAACCGCGCCTGTGCGTAGGGTGCATTCGGATATTGGGGCAGGTGCAGAGATCGGTTGCAGACCTCACCCCCCGGCCCCCTCTCCATATACGGAGAGGGGGAGTAAGTATCTGGCTCAGTCCCCTCTCCGCGTGTGGAGAGGGGA
>JAGPFT010000140.1 GCA_018056405.1 Anaerolineae bacterium | reverse complement strand
GCCCCCGTGCTGCAAAGCGTAGACAAACAAATCACCCGCGCTGCCCGTCATTTCATTGACCAGCACGGCCAGTGGCCCGTCGTAGGTAGGCTCGCTGAGCAGCACCTCGATGAAGCCGCGATAGGCGAATGCGCCCGTGCCGTCCGCATAGTAGAGGTCGGAGAGCCGCTCGTAGTCCCCCGTGAAGTGCCCGGCCATGTCCATCGCCAACTGCACCAGCCCGCCGCTGTTGTCGCGCAGATCGAGCACGAGGCCCGGCACGCCGGCGTCCGTCAACTCGCGCAGCGCCTCGCTGAAGCGCGTCCCGGCCTGGCTGACCTCCTGCGAGAAGCTGCTCACGCGAATGTAGCCCAGGCCCGACGGCAGAACATAGGACTCGACCGGATCGCCGAACACCGACCCTCCAAACGCGGCCAGGATTGCGCTGATGTCGGCGCTGCGGGTCAGGGTGGCGCTGCGTTGCTGGCCTGCTGGCGTGCGCCAGGTCAGTCTCACTGACGAGCCAACCGGCCCCTGGAGCATGGTCGCCGCCTGCAGGTAGCGCCGGCTGTGCGGCGTGGAGGCGCTGGTCAGCAGCAGGGGAGTCTCGTCGAGCGCCTGAAGCGCGGGGGAGCCTTCCATTTCTACCAGCACATCGCCCGCGCGAATGCCGGCCTCGCTGGCCGCTGACCGCCGTCCTACCTCGACGACCACCACCTCACCCTCGTCCGTCACCGTCAGCCGGTTGATGCCGACTCCGCCCAATAGAAAGTTCTGCATCACAGGCAATGAGACGTAGCCGATGTGCGTGTCCGGAATCAGGCTGCCAAAGCGGGTGAGGATCAGGTGAAAGTCCAGATCAGTGGCCGCCCGCCTGACCAGCGGCGTGATCTCGGCGTAGATGGCATCCCAGTCGAGAGCTTTCTCGGCGCTGAAGGGATACGTTTCCGCCGTGCGCCGGAAGAGCGCCTCCCAGGCGTCGAGATAGCTCATGTCCGAATAATCGTTCAGGCCGCCGAAGCTCTCCACGATGGGGAAGGTGACGGTAGGCTCGCGCAGCAGGGTAAATGGCTCTGTCTCCAGCGAGACTACGCTCCAGCCAGCGGGCAGTGTCAGCAGCGGGTCGTCGGCGGTGAAAGCCACATCATCCGCGCCGAACCCAGCGGGGAATCGCTCGCCTTCGTCCGGCGTCCAGACGATGACGTGGCCGCCGATGACCTGGAAGGTCAGCGGCTCCAGCCGGGCCGACAGGTCGAGCGGCGTCTCGCCGCGATTCATGCGCTCGTCGCCCCGGAACTCGATGAACGTCGCTGCTGCGAAGACGCGCACAGCGGGCGGGGTGGTCGCGTCGCCGTCGAAATCGAGCGGCTGGCCGACGGGACTCTCCGGCAGGGCAATCGTGAACTCACCGCTGACAATATCGCCGTCCAGCGTGCCGAGCACCTGCGCCTCGTCCGGCGGCTGGAAGTCGAAGTCGCCCTGTACTATCCCGGACAGGTCATAGAGCAGCACGCCAGTCTGCGCGCCAATGGTCGGGTAAATCGGGTTGGTAGTTGTGTAGCTGCCGCTGATCAGGCGCGGGCTGGCGGCAGTCTCCTGCGCGCGCGAAGGCGCACCTGCCAGGCCTGACAGGCCCAGCGTCACGAACACAATCACCACGACAAGCGTCAAGCGTTTCATGCCCAGGTTCCTCTCGCTTAACCCGAAGCGTGCTGTCTAGCTTATAACGCAAAGTCGGGCAGATGGCTAGGGAGTTCCCTTCACAGGGTCCACGAACAAGTCGCTGGGCATTCGCCAGAACGCCCCCATCCCCCGGCCCCTTCCCCCAGCAAAGCCAGGGGAAGGGGAGAACTGCCTGCCCGATCGTCCCCCCCTCTAGCTCGGCTGGAGGGGGGATTGAGGGGGGAGGCCTCTCGCGAGCATTCCCCAACTCCTCTCGCAACAGGTTGTTCGTGGACTTCTCTTCACATGGCCAGGGTGAGCATCAGCAGGTCGTCCGCGCCGCCGAGATCGTGCCCGCTGACCATGCGCACGCGCGTGTGGACGATGCGCAGCCCGGCGGTGAGCGCCGATTCCAGCAGGGCAAGCTGTTGCCCGTTGACCGGCAGAACCAATCCCATCTGCCCCAGGCGCTCGGCGTAGGCTTGCATCTCGCTCAGGTAGCGCGGCCAGTGCTCCGCTGCGTGGAGGAGGCAGCCCGCTGCCTCGACGGTGAGGTGCGTCTGCATCCCTTCCAGACGGCGCGGCTTGTGGCGCAACACGGCGAAGGCCACCGCCTCACCGTCTTCGCGCCAGAGAAGCGTGCGCCCGGCTTCTTCGTCGTCCAGCCAGCGCGCCGCCGGCGTGGGGTCGAGGCCGGGGGCCAGCCGCCCGGCGACTTCGCGCAACGCCTCGCCGCCATCCCACACTTCAAAGTGGGTGCTGCTCGCGGCGAGCACTTCGCCTTGAAGCAGGCAGGTCAGGGTGCACAATTCCAGGCCCAGCCGCGCGTAGAGCGCGATATTCTTGCCGCTCTCCGGCATCGTTTCCAGGGCGAGCGTCTGGCAGCCGGCCTGACGCAGCATCTCCAGGCCGGCGGCGGTCACTGCCCGTCCCAGGCCGAGGCCCTGGCTCGCCGGCGTGACGCCCAGCGTGCCCAGCCAGCCGAGCGCCCCCCACACGTGCGTGAAACAGTAGCCGACGACGCGCCCCGGCGGGGACTCGACCACCACACCCGGATAGGGGCGGCGCACGGCAGCGTTCAGGTTTTCGGGCGTGCGCAGGCGCAGCGGGCGCACCAGGCGGCGCTGCTGGCGGCGATACAGCTCGAAGGCGTCGCGGTCAATCTGTGCCACGGCCTTCAGATCGGCGGGCGTCATGACGCGCGTGCGATAGGGAGGAAACTCGCGTAGTTCGTCGGGCAGCACGGGCACGATGGGCGACCTCGATGGGGGTTATGGGTGGTTGGTGATTGGTGGTTGGTGATTAGCGATCAGTTTTCAGTGATCAGGCAAGAGCGCTGCCTTGCGATCTCCCTTGAGGATCGCTGCCCGCCGGCTGTGATGACGATGCGCAGGTGCGTGCAAAACCTGTCAGGTAGGGGCGCTGCTCCGCTGCGCCCTGGTTTACCTCACCCCCGCTCGGCCTGCTGACGCGGGCCTCACCGCCCCCTCTCCATGTTGGAGAGGGGGCAAGCCGAGCGTAGCGAGGCTGGGGGTGAGGTCCATGCTTCCACGTCAAACGAATGGCTGACACCCTTTGCACGCACTTCGGTGCGCAGCGATCACACCCTGAACACCAATCACCAATCACCAATCACCAAAGACCTATCTCGCCCATTGTGAGCCAGGTGTGCCGCTCACGCAAGCGCGCGGACGCGCTCGCGCACCCAGGCATAGCGCCGCGTGCGCTGCGCCAGCAGGTCGGGAGGCGGATCGGCCACGCCGGTCACTTCCAGGGCGAACGAGGCGGCGACCGCGCCGTAGCAGGCCGCCTCCGCCAGGTCGCCGGTTTCGGCCCAGCCGGTGAGGAACGCCCCGCAGTAGGTGTTGCCCGCGCCGGTCTGATCCACCACCTGGGCGACGGGCACCGCGGGAACGTGCAGCAGGGTGTCCTGCCCGCGCGCGCCTACCAGCGATCCCTCTGCGCCCAGGCGCAGCACCGCGATCCGCGCGCCGTCGTCGAGCATGGCCTGCACCAACGCCGCCGGGTCGTCGAAGCCGTAGACAAGCGCCGCCTCCAGGTGATTGGGCGAGACGATGTCGGCGCTGGCCAGCGCCGGACGGAACTCACCCGCGTAGCCCGGCACCATGATCTGCTGCAGCGGCTCCCACAGCAGCGTCGCCGCCGGGAAGCGCGCCCGCCACAGGGGGAGCTGGGCCGCGTCGCGCAGCAGGTAGACGCCCCGCGCCTGCCCGTAGACGGGAGGAAGCTGGTCGGGGAGCGGCTCGTAGACGAACGGATCGAGCGCATCCACGCGCCACACCTCGGTGCGCCTGCCGTCCGGCTCGAACAACTGCCAGGCGCGCGCCTGCGGTAGATCGCGCAGGACGAGGCCGCGCGTGTCAAAGTCGCGGGCCAGGCGGCGACGTGCCGCCGGGGGGAGATCGCGCCCGGCGCAGGCGAAGATTCCCGCGCGCTGGCCCCAGATCAGCATTCCGGCGGCAGCGTGCACAACTCCACCGCCGAGCACGCCCATCTGCGTCCGCCCATCGGGGTGCACGATGTCGTCAATGATGATCCCGCCCACGCACAGGTAGGCGGGCGCGTCGTTGGTGGTCATTGCCATTGACAGCAGTCCACTGCAAGGCCCCGTCAGGACTCCCTGCCCACCCTAGCCCGCCAGGGCGACCGCGATCTGCGCCGCGACGCGCGCGTTGTTGACCAGCGCGGCGATGTTGGCCCGCTGCGAGCGCCCGCCGGTCAGTTCCAGCACCTTGCCCAGCACGAAGGGCGTCACTGCTTTGCCGTGCACGCCGGCCTGCTCGGCCTGGCGCGTGGCCTCGGCGATGGCCCGCTCCGCTTCGTCGGCGGGCAGCGCGTCGGCCTCCGGCACGGGCACCGTCACCAGCGTGCCGTGCTCCAGGCCCAGCCGCCTGCGCGCGGCGACGATGGCCGCGACCTGCTGCGGCGTATCCACGCGCTGATCCACAGGCAGCCCGCTGGAGCGGCTGTAGAAGGCGGGCAGGGTGGCGGTGCCATAGCCGAGGATGGGCACGCCCTGCGTCTCCAGCACTTCGAGCGTCAGCGGCAGGTCGAGGATGGACTTGGCCCCGGCACAGACGACCGTGACCGGCGTGCGCCCCAACTCGATCAGGTCGGCGGATACATCCTGCGGGTGCCCGCGATGCACCCCGCCGATCCCGCCGGTGGCGAAGACCTCGATCCCGGCGCTGTGGGCGACGATCATCGTCCCGGCGACGGTGGTCGCGCCGTGCGCGCCCAGCCCGACGACGATGGGCAGGTCGCGCCGCGAGCACTTGCGCACCCCCGCCTGGCCCAGCCCGGCCAGCAGCTCGATCTGCGCCGCGCTCAGCCCGACGGTGATGCGCCCCTCCAGCACGGCGATGGTCGCCGGGATGGCGCCTTCGGCGCGGATGGCCCCTTCCATGGCCAGCGCCGTCTCGACGTTGGCCGGGTAGGGGAAGCCGTGCGTGATCAGCGTGGATTCGAGGGCGACGACCGGCGACCCGGCCAGCAGGGCCGCGCCCACTTCATCGGAGAAGACCAGCGCATCGCGCATGGTGCAGCCTCTTTCGCAGGAGTAAGGCGGGCGTCAGCGCGCGTCGAGCAGCATTGCGTCCGCCCAGAAATACGGGTATAGCGTGCGCGCCGTCACCTGGACGAAGCCCGCCGCGCGCAGATCATCGCTCCAGCCCTGGATCGGCCCTTCCCAGTTGGTGCGCGCCGCCGTCCGGTCGAACGCGCCGAAGAACACCGGCAGCAGGAAGCCCTGGGCGACCAGCCCGCCATCGCCATCGTACTCGGCCAGGCCGCGCTCGTAGCGGGCGACGAAATAGCGGACGCGCTCCGGGCTGAGCGGCGCGGCAAACTGCGGCACGTCGAACTCGGCGATCACCGCGCGCGCGCCGTGCGCCCGCAGCCAGCGAAAGACCGCCGGGCGCTCGTCCGGCGGGATGGATTGCAGGCTCCACGTGGCCTGGATCACGTCCCATCGCCCGGACTTCCCCTCTGCGCTGACCATGAACTCGGCCAGCATTTGCGGGTGCGCCTGGTAGGTGATGCCGCGCGCTTCCAGGGCGGCGCGTGTGGCAGCGAGCAGCGCCGCCGACGGCTCCACCAGGCCGAGGCGAGTCACGGCGGGCGTCAGCGCGAGGAGCAGCGCCAGCCCATCACCCACGCCGATGTCCAGCAGGCGCAGCGACTCGTACTCGTCGTAGATCGCGCGCAGCGCGGCGCTGATCGCCGCGTACAGGCCGACGTTGCCGCCGCCGCGAATGAACGCGGCGAAAGCCGTCCCGTCGTCGTAGACGCGCGCTGCGCCCGCCCCGACGACGCGCGCCAGGTATGCTGCTGCCTGGGTGTAGACGCGGCTATCTGGCCGGCGCTCGGCGGCGGCGGTCGCCCAGCGCGCAGCGCGATCCGCCTCGCCCTCGGCGAAAGCAATCAGCGCCAGGTAGAAGTACTCGTCCGCGCCCGCCGGAGTCACGTCGCGCACGGCGGCGTACCCGCCGGCGGCGTAGTGCTGCCAGAGTGTTTCCAGGGGCACCGGCCCGTCCTTCTGTGTTGCACAAGCCAGGGGCCTATTATGCTGCGAGTGAGGCAGAAGGCCAAAAGGCAGGAGTGTTGCTCTGCTGCGCCCGTAGGGGCGTATGGCAATACGCCCCTACTAACAGCATCGCTGGCGGGGAGGGATTGAGGGTGGGGTAAACCATCGAACAGCCACTGGTGGACTTCCGCCAACGTGCCCTAGACTTCCGAAGTTTCTGAAAACTTCGGAAGTCTGGCCGCCGCAGCACCCCTCCCTGACAGGTTTTGCGCGCCCCCAGGGAGGCGTCATTCGGTGGACAGACTGCTTGAGGCTACGTTTCGTTGGATGCCATCTCACGCTCGCCCAGGCTAATCAAGCCCGTCAAGGTGCCCAGCGGATCTGCTCCCTCTGCGAAACCTTGCGTAAACAGAGTGGTGAGATGGTCGTTGAAAGACGTGGGTTGCAGGCCATTGCGCTGGCTGGCAAGCTGGACAATGGAGGGATGGATGGTAGGCAGCATCGTCTCAAACTCGGCGCGCAGTTCCTCGCGCAGCTTTTCGCCGGGGCGCACGCCAGTGATCACAATCGGGATGTCGGTGTAGGGGCGCAGCCCGCGCAGCCGGATCAGGCGCTCGGCTAGCTCGATGATGCGCACTTCTTCGCCCATTTGCAGCATGAACAGGTCATCGCCTTTGGTCAGGCAGGCCGCGTGAATCACCAGGTTGACCGCTTCGGGGATGGTCATGAAGTAGCGCATCATCTCGCGATCGGTCACGGTGACCGGCCCACCCTGGTCAATCTGGCGGCTGAAAGTGGGGACCACGCTGCCCCGGCTGCCCAACACGTTGCCGAAGCGCACCGACGTGAACAGCGTGCGGCTGCCGGGCTGTTGGGCCAGGGCGTGCATGAGTAGCTCGCACAGGCGCTTGCTCGCCCCCATGACGTTGGTCGGGTGGACGGCCTTATCGGTTGAGATGAGCACGAAACGCTCCGCCCCGTGATCGCGGGCCAGCCCGGCGACCTGCTGCGTGCCGCCGATATTCACGCGCACGGCTTCGGCGGGATAATACTGCAACATAGGCACATGCTTGTAGGC
>JAGPFT010000139.1 GCA_018056405.1 Anaerolineae bacterium | reverse complement strand
GAGGTCGTCTCCGTCCCCAGCCAGGGCGAGCGCGTCTACAACTTCAGCGTCGAGCACACCCACAACTACGTGGTCAACGGCGTGATCGTCAAGAACTGCCAGTCCTTCGCCCCAGACCACGTCTGCATCGTCAGCCCCGAACGGTTGGGGCTGTGCGGCGCGTACAACTGGCTGGACTGCAAAGCGTCGTTCAGCATCAACCCCACCGGCCCCAACCAGCCGATCAAACTGGGCCAGTTGCTGGACCCGGTCAAGGGCTACTGGCAGGGCACCAACGAGTATGCCGGCATCGGCTCGCACGGCACCGTGCAGAAGGTGTCCATGTACTCGATCATGGAAAACCCGATGACGGCCTGCCTCACCCCGGACGCTGAAGTGATCATTGATGGCTGCCTGACGACCATCGGGGAATGGGTAAACGTCCACCAGGGTCAGCAAGGGCCGTTCGACTCAGCCGCTACGACGCTCGACGATCATGGGCAAATCACGCCGAGCCGCGTGCTTGGCGTTCACCGCAATCCCGCGCCGCCGTTTCTGGTGGAATTGGAGACCAAATCTGGCCAGCGGTTGACCCTGACGCCGAACCATCCTGTCGCTGTTGATCGCCCTGCAGGACAGGTCTGGGTTCGGGCAGACGAGGTGCAGGCTGATGACCGGCTGTATGCTGCCAGGCACATCAAGGTTCAGGAGCAGACTCCACTGGCAATAGACTTGCTGCCGGACGGCTGGCGTATTGCCGATGACGTCCTGATCACCGAAGCCTGGACAAAACTAGAAGCGGTTTTCGGCTCAAAGGCAGCGGCCCGCCGCGCACTGCCGGAACTGCCAGACGTGCGCTCAAGCTGGTCGCTCGCCCTCTACCGCAAGGTTTGTGAAGGTCTGGGCGAAGACTGGCCAACGATCAAGACACGTATCCGGCGAGTAGCTCCGCCAGCCGGAAATCCGGCTCAATTGCTGCCGGAAATCACGCCTGACCTGCTCTACCTGCTTGGTTTCCTGGCTTCAGACGGGTCGCTGAACCGCAGGGGCGAGAGCCAATGCCAGGTCTTCTTCACCAACACCGAACCCGCCCTGCTGAGCCATGTCCAGGCAGTCTATGAGCGTGTCTTCCCAGACAAGCCGCTGGGCCGCCGGGAAAAGACTCACAGCAGCAGAATCGGGATACGCTCCATCATCCCAACCAAGATAGGAATGGATCTCTATGGTTCCAACGCGCTTTTGGGCGTTCTGGCCGATGCACTGGGCATCCGACGGGTTGACTCTCCCACCTGGGACTTGAGACGTCTTTTCACTCTGCCCGAAACGCATGTTGCTGCGTTCATAGCAGGCGTCTTCGACGGAGACGGCTCTGTACGAGTTCGGGAACAGAATGGCTGGATCGTCGGAGAGGCGTACCTGTGCCACAGCGACGAGCAAGCTACGCGCCATATGGTGCTTCTGCTGAGACGGCTCGGCGTCGTGGCCCGTTTCAGCGAAGGCCCGATCTACAAGCTAACCATGCATGGCGCTGACCTGCGACGGTTTGCCTCGCTCATTCCCAGCCATCACCCCACGCGAGCCGAAAAGTTGGCCATTCTAAAGGCTGGAAATGCTGCCGAACTGGATAAGTCCCAGTCGGAAGTGTTGCCGTATGCCGCTGGACAGGTACTGGCTCAAGCAGACGCAGCAGGAACACTGAGCACGTCCACGCACTACTACTATGCAACCGGGCGTTCACGGCCCGTCAGGGGAAATGTTGCGCGAGTCCTGGAAGCTCAGCCTGATATAGCCTCAACACTGCAACCCTGGCTTGAACGCGATGACCTCCTGGACACGGTGACGCGCGTTGAGATGATCAGGAATGATGGCAGGCATGAGCACGTTTACAACCTGAGCCTGTTGGACATCAACAGCTACCTGGCAAACGGCCTGCTCGTCAAGAACTGCGGTTGCTTCGAGTGCATCGTCATGCTCATCCCCGAAGCGAACGGCGTGATGGTCGTCAGCCGCGAAGACACGAGCATGACCCCGGCGGGCATGACCTTCAGCACGCTGGCCGGCATGGCCGGCGGCGGCCTGCAAACGCCGGGCGTGATGGGCGTGGGCAAGTACTACCTGATCAGCCCCAAGTTCATCTCCGCCGACGGCGGCCTCAAGCGGGTGGTGTGGATGAGCAGCATCCTCAAAGAGACAATGGGCGAGGAACTGCGCGCCGCCGCCGAGCGTGAAGGCGTGCCCAACCTGCTCGACAAGATCGCCGACGAGCGCAGCGTGACCGATGTGGATGAGCTGGTCGCCTGGCTGGAGGAGCACAATCACCCGGCTCTGGCCATGGGGCCGATGGAAGCTGGCGCTGCACCGGAAGCAGAAGCGGAAGCCATGCCCGCCAACGCCAGCCAGACTGAAATGGCACTCGACACGCTGGAAGAAGTCGCGCCGGCGGTCGAGCCGGAGCCTGAGCCTGCTCTGCCTGAACCAGCGCAGGCAGCATTCGAAGCGCAAGCGGAGCGAGAACCCGCCATGACCCCTGAACCTATCCAAGCCGATCTGACGCCCGGCGATCCGGGCATATCCTCAGGCCCGGCAGCCCAACAGCCGCCGGCCCCTGTGCCACCCACTGCCTTCGGTGAGGCGAGCGCCGCCTTCTTCGATCAGCTTCGCCGCGCGTTGGCCGCCGGTCTGCTGGCCGCCGCGCGCGAGCTTGGCGCGGACGTGAGCGGCGTGCAAATGCCCCCGGCTCCCGCAATGGTTCCCGCGCCGCCGCCGGCTGTGCCCGCCCCGCCGGCCCCGCCCGCTGAGCCAGTCAAGGCCGAGGCTCCCGTCGCGCCGCCCAAGCCCGCTGCCCCGCCCAAGAAGGTGCTGCCGCCCGACAAGCCTTGGCTGAGCGCCGAGACCAAGACGGAGATCGTCAAGGAGAAGTGGCCCGGCAAGGTGCGTGAAGTGACGCTCGGCGCGACCCACGAGCAAGGCGGCACGCGCGCCCGCGCTCTGACCGTCGGCGGCGAAAGCGCCCTGCCTTTCATGTTCTTCGAGGGCGACATCCCGCACCGGCCTGCTGTGGCCATCGAGATCATGGACAAGCGCCCGCCGGACTGGTCGCCGCTGCTGCTGAAAGCGTGGGGCGACGCCGCCAACGACCCGGCAGCGTGGGCCAAAGCCGCCGAAAACGCCGGGGCCGATGCCCTGGTGCTGGCGCTGAGCCTGACCGACGCCGACGGCAAGCCCAATACGCCGGAGCGCGCCGTCGCCGTAGCTCAGGCCGTGCTCCAGGCCAGCGGATTGCCGCTGCTCGTCTGGGGGCCGGGCCAGGCGGAGGCCGACAACGCCCTGCTGGTGCCCATCGCCGAGGCGACGGTGGGCGAACGGCTGGCGCTGGGCATCTGCGAAGACAAGAACTACCGCACCATCGTCGCTACGGCCATGGCCAACAATCACCTGGTCATTGCCCGCACGGCGATGGATGTTAACCTGGCCAAGCAGCTCAACATCCTGATCAGCGACATGGGCCTGCCGCTCGACCGCGTGCTGATGGACCCGACGACCGGCGCCCTCGGCTACGGCATCGAATACGGCTACTCGGTGATGGAGCGCCTGCGCCTGGCGGCGCTGCAAGGCGACGCCATGACCCAGCTTCCGATGATCGTCACGCCCGGCTACGAAGCCTGGAAAGCCAAGGAGTCGAAGGTGGGCGAGGGCGTTCCGGCGGCCTGGGGCGACTGGGAAGCGCGCGCCATCCTCTGGGAGACGCTGACGGCGATGGCCCTGGTCGAATCGGCGGCGAACATCGTCGTGCTGCGCCACCCGGAGAGCGTCAAGCGGGTGCGCCTGGCCATTGACGACCTGATGAGCGCCAAGGGATGACGCTGGGAGGACACAGCGCGAGGGGCGGCCCGCCGGGCTGCCCCCGCAGCCCTGTCAGCGCCTGAGCGATGGATGCCGCCCGATGACCCAACGCCACCTCGTGCGCGACCTGATGACTGTGGGCGTCCTCACCTGCACGCCGGACGCCACCGTGGCCGAGATCGCGCGGCTGCTGCTCGAACACGACCTGGAAGGCGTGATCGTCCTCGACCACGAGGGCCACGCCGTCGGGACGGTGACGCAGCACGAGCTAATCGGCGCGTACCAGCACGAGGCTCCGCGCGCCCTGACCGCGGCGGCGATCATGCGCGAGGACGTGCCGGAGCTGCCGCCTGACATTCCGCTCATCGCGGCGGCGGGCTTGATGCGCGACCAGGGCTGGCGCGTCGTCTTCCTGATGCACAACGCGACAGGCATCAGTTACCCGGCGGCCCAGCTATCCTACCGCCACTTCCTGCGCCACCTTGCCGCGCGTAGCGACGCTGACCTGGCCGACCTGGGCATCCGCGCCAGGCGACAGTCGCCGATGGAAATCTACGCGCAGAAGCGCGACGCGGCCCGCCGCCAGCGTCTCGGTGCGGCGGCCCGCGATGCAGCGCGGAGGGAACGGCCATGAGCGCGCGCACCCTGGTCCGCGAGCTGATCGGCCCGGCAGTGACCTGCGCGCCGGGCACGCCCATCGCCGAGATCGCCCGGCTGCTGCTCGAACATGACCTGGAGGGCGTGGTCGTGCTCAATGAGGACGGGCACGCCGTCGGTGTGGTCGGCCAGGACGAGGTAGTGACGGCCTACGGGCGTCCAGACCGCGACACGCTGACCGCCGAAGACGTGATGAACGAGACCATTCCACACGTGCGCCCGGACATCCCGCTGGCCGCCGCCGCGCAGATTATGCGGGATTTGGGCGTGCGAATGCTCTTCGTGATGCCCCAGCGCGGTGGCATCACCTACCCGGCGGCCATGCTGTCTTACCGCCAGTTGCTGCGACACCTGGCCGCCCGCAGCGATGACGAATTGACCGATCTGGGCATTAACGTGGTGCGCCAGCCGCTCCCCCGGCCCCCCGCGCCGCCGCGCTCCGGCCCCTAGGCCGGGCGGCGCCGGGCACTGACCGGCAGGGCACTCGCTGAGGAGACAACGATGGCACTCTCAGGCATTCAGATTTACCAACTGCTGCCGCAAACCAACTGCAAGGAATGTGGGTTTCCCACCTGCATGGCCTTCGCCATGAAGCTGGCCGCTAAACAGGCTGAGCTTTCTGCCTGCCCCTACGTCAGCGACGAAGCGAAAGAGAAGCTCTCCGCTGCCGCGCAGCCGCCGGTGCGCCTGGTGACGCTCAAAGCCGACGGCCACGAGGTCAAAGCGGGCAACGAGACGGTGATGTTCCGCCACGAGAAGCGCTTCTTCCACAAACCGGGGCTGTTCGTGCGCGTGCGCGACGACCAGCCGCTCGACGCGATCAAAGCGAAAATATCTGCCGCCGAAGCCTACAAAGTGAACTACGTGGGCATGGACCTGACGCTCGATGGCTTCGCGGTCGAGGCGGTCAAGGGCGACCCGGCGGCCTTCGCTGACGCGGTGGGCGCTGTGCGCGAAGTGAGCGAGCGCCCGCTGATCCTGATGGGCCGCGATCCGGCAGTGATCGCCGCCGGGCTGAAAGCCATTGACGGCGAAGCTCCGCTCATTCACGGCGCAGACTCCGCCAACTGGGGTGCGATGGCTGACCTGGCCAAGAGCACCGGCGCGCCACTGTCGGTCATCGCCGACACGCTCGATGGCCTGGTCGCCCTCAGCAGCAAGCTCAAAGATAAGGGCCTGGACGACCTGGTGCTGGCTCCCACCACCCGTCATCTGGGCACGTCGCTGGGCTTCTACACCCAGATACGGCGGCTGGCGCTGAAGAAGAACTTCCGTCCGGTCGGCTACCCCCTCCTGGCCATCCCCGGCGACGCGCCCGATCCGGGCTACGAGTCGCTGCTGGCGGCGCAGGCCATCGCCAAGTACGCCGGCTTCGTCGTGCTGGACACCTTCACGCCAGAACTGGCTTACGGGCTGCTCGTGCTGCGCGAGAACCTCTACACCGACCCGCAGAAGCCGATCCAGGTGCAGCCGGGCGTCTACGAATTGAACGGCCCGACGCCGGAATCGCCGGTGATGGTCACTACCAACTTCAGCATCACCTACTTCAGCGTGGCCAATGAGGTCGAAGGCTCCGGGCTGCCCGCCTGGTTGCTGGTAACTGACGCCGAGGGCATGAGTGTGTTGACCGCCTGGGCCGCCGGCAAGTTCGACGCCGAGCGCATCGCCAAGTCGGTCAAAGAGTTCGGGCTGGCCGAGAAGGTCAGCCGCAAGCGAATTGTGCTGCCCGGCCATGTGGCTGTGCTCTCCGGCGAGCTAGAGGAGGAACTGCCCGACTGGGAAGTGCGCGTCGGCCCGCGTGAGGCAGTGGACATCCCGACGTTCATGAAGCAGGCGCTGTAAACCCGACTGATGGCTGAGCATACCGTCACCTTTGACATTGCTGAAGGCCCGGTCGCGGTGCCGACCGGGACGTTGCTGACTGAGGCCGCGCGCCGGGCCGGGGTGGAGATTGTCCAGCCATGCGGCGGGCAGGGGCGCTGCGGGCGCTGCGCCGTGCAGGTGACCGCCGGCACCGTCCGCCGCCGCAGCGTGCTGCGCCTGAGCGCCGAAGACGTGGCGGCGGGCTACGCGCTGGCCTGCCAGACGGTCGTTGAAGGCGATGTGCGCGTCGTCGTCCCGCCGCAGGAAAAGATCGAGCGACGGCTGACGACGGATCGCACGGCAGCCGAAGTCCAGGTGCCGGCGGACTACGATCCGATTCGTGTCCAGCCCATCCGCCGCGTGACGCTGACGACGACGCCGCCTAGCCTGGACGACCAGACCGACGACTGGAGCCGCTTCCAGAAGGCGCTGCGCCAGCACGCGCGCCTGGCCGAGACGCGAATCTCGCTGATGCAGCTTCGTCGCCTGGGGCACATCCTGCGCCGGGGGGACTGGCAGGTCACGGCGATTCTGGACGCCGAAGCGTGGGACTGCCCGCACTGCCCGGTGCGCCTGATCGAGCTAAAGCGCGGGCTGGTGAGCGAAGATGCGCCGCTGTGGGGCGTGGCCATTGACATCGGCACGACGACCGTCTCGCTGTGGCTGGTTGATCTGCTGACGGGCCAGGTTCACGCGCAGGTGGCCGAGTACAACGCCCAGATCGCGCGCGGCGAAGATGTCATCTCGCGCATCATCTACAGCGGCAAAGGCAGCGGCGGCGAGGAACTGCGCGACCTGGTGTTGGGCACGATCAAGGCGCTGGTTGACGAAGCCTGTCAGCGCGTCCAGATTCAGCCGATCGAGATCATGAAGGCCACCATCGCCGGCAACAGCACAATGATCCACCTGCTGCTGGGCATCCCGGCCCGCAGCATCCGCCTGATGCCCTT
>JAGPFT010000138.1 GCA_018056405.1 Anaerolineae bacterium | reverse complement strand
GCATGAGCGCCGCCATCAGGATCAGGTTCCAGCCCAGGGGAACACCGACCACGTACAACACCGCAGCAAGGGCCAGCGCCAGGGGCAACAGGGTGCGGAACAGGCTGAGCGCGCGCTTTTGCTCCGGCGAGCCTTGCGACGGGGAGACGGTCATCGCTTCGCGGGGGGCCGAGCGCCAGATGATCCAGGCTCCAAAGCCAGCCATGATCACGCCCGCGCTGATCAGACCGGCCATCACCTGGGTGTTCATCGAGTAGATCATGGAGGAGATCACCTGAATGATGACGATCAAGGCCACCGAAATTACGATGGACGAGAAGGCGTTCGACCACTGCTTGAGCGATTCCAGGTTGCGCTCGTACTTGTTCTCGTAGTCTGCCGCCTGGACTTCCGCCTCGCGGGCCAGAAACTCGGCCAGCGGCTCGCCAGAGCGCAGGGCGTCGGACAGCCGCAGCAGGAAGCTGCGCATGTTCTCCGACTTCGCCTGGGCACCAATGCGCCGGCAGGCTTCCGGGTAGTCGTAGCGGAACTCGTCAACCAGAGTGTTGATGGCCGCAAAATAGCGCGCCGCCACGGAGCCGGATTGGGCCGCGATCTCGAAGGTCTTGCTGCGCGAGAGTCCTGCCGCCGCCATCGCCGACATATAGGTGAGCTGGTAGAACAGCGCGAACGGCGGAACAGGCTCAAAGGAGGTTCTGTCGTCGCGCTTCGGAGAGGATTTGGAAGAACTCATGGAAATCCGTCACTCCCTTTTCCTTGTGCAGTTTCTCGAAGATGCGAGCGCGCCGTTTTAGCTCGTCATAAATCGCTTTGCGCTTGTGGGGCGGGATGCCCCGCCGGATAGCGATCTGCTGCTCCAACAGGTAGCTGTTCATGTAGCCCGGAAAGTCGAACGTATCAGTGGCCGGGTTCCAGCGGAAGGCTTCCAGGAATGAAAATGTCTCCGAGACAGGGTCGTAGCCGATGATCTCGTTGACGCTGAGCACGCGACGCGCCATCTTGCCATCCTGGAGGCGGACGGCTCCCTGAATCACCGCCAGGTGCAGGTTGTCAATGTAGGTCTTGGGGATGTTGATCGGGTCGCCGGTCAGGCGCTGGATCAGCTTCTCCACCGAGTCGGCATGGAAGGTGGACATGACGCCGTGCCCGGTCTGCATGGCCTGGAAGGCGACCACCGCTTCCACGCTACGAATCTCGCCAACGATGATGCGGTCGGGGCGCTGGCGCAGGGCTGCGCGCAGCAGCTCGAACATGCCGACTTCGCTCCCTTTCGTCCCGCCGCCCGTCGAGCGGGCGACTTCCTGGACCCAGTTCTTGTGCGGAACCTGAACCTCCGGCGTGTCCTCGATGGTCACGATCTTGGCGTCGGGCTTGAGAAAGGTGCTGAGAGCATTCAGGGTGGTGGTTTTGCCCGAAGCCGTGGCCCCCACCACGAACATGTTCAACCCTTCTTCGAGGATGAAGGAGAGATAGGACGCCATCATATAGTTCAGCGTCCCGAATTCAATCAGCTCCAGCACGCTGGTCGGCGTGCCGCTGAATTTGCGGATGGTGAAATTGCTGCCGCGCTTGGAAATCTCGCGCCCGTAGACGATGTTGATGCGCGAGCCGTCCGGCAGCACGGAGTCGACCAGCGGGTTGCGGACGGTCACCGGGCTTTTGATCCATTCGCCGAGCCAGACGACGAAATCATCCACCTCGTCGTGGGTGGTGAACACAATCGAGGATTGGACGCTCTTGAAGATCTTGTGCTCGACGAAGACAGGCCCCACTCCGCTGCAACTGATGTCTTCGATGTAAGGGTCGAGCAGCAGAGGTTGCAGGACGCCCAGGCCGATTTTGTCGCGCAGGACGCGGTAGCGGATGCCCTCCAGGACTTCGGGCGTCACGTAGATTTTGTCGGAGCGCCGGCTGCTGCCATTGCGCCGCCGCGTGGTGCACAGGTTGTCAATGAGGCGCAGGAGGAATTCGCGCTTTTCCTCCTCGTTTTCGATGCGGCCAATCTCTTCCGCCCAGGCGATCAGGCGCTCTTCGACCAGCGCCAGGGGTTCTTCGATGTCGGCCACCGTCGTTGGCTCGATGCAAATGTAATGGTCACGCGCGCCCGCCGGATCGGGATAGATGTGCACGTACAGCCCCTGTTCCAGCGGGTAGATCAGGTGGCGCTTTTCGAGCAGTGACAGGCTGCGGGTCAGCTTGGGGTAGTACGCCGGGACGCCCGCCTCATCCAAGGGCAGCCGGCGCAGATACTCGGCCAGGTGCGGCGACCGCTCGCACGCCTCACGCAGGTCCTTCGACAGGTGAGGCCGCAGCGCGTCGAAGTCCGGCGTTTTCTCCAGGTCGAAGGCAAAGGGCAGCACCGTGGAGGCCATAATGAGACCTAACCCCTCGCTTTGCTAATCGGAATGACGCGCATGCCCCACCCTGGTTCCACGTCAAACCCGACAATCGCCCCGGTGACGCTGGCCGCGCCGCGAATCTTGGCGACCTGCAAGGTCTTGACCAATCGCTGCCCATCCTGTTCAGAGCATAGCTGGAGGTCGGCGTCGCACATGGCCCGGATGGGGTTGATGAACTCTGCTTCGACCGCGTCCGAGTGCAACACCACCATGACCGAGACCCCCGCTGCCGAGAGCCGCTTGCACCCCTCGAAGAAAGCGATGATCTGTTTCTCGTCACGGGCGTGGATCACTGCCGCCGTGAAGGAGTCGATCACCAGAATGTCGCGCTCCTTCTCGCGTTGCATGGCCGACAGGAGAGTTTGCAGGGCGCTTTCGCCCAGCCGCGACAGCTCCATCGGGTAGACGCGCAAGCGCCCCAGCAGCAGATAGTCGAGCACGTCCAGTTCAATGCTCTGCATTTGCTTGATCAGGCTCTTGACCGTGTTCTCGCTGGTGAAGACCGACGCCTTGAACCCCTGCTGTAGCGATCCCCAGAGGATCTGCTGCGACAGCACCGACTTGCCCGATCCCGATCCCCCCTCGATCAACGTCACCGAGCCAACCGGCAGGCCCCCGCCCATCTTGCTGTCGAGTTCGTCGTTGCCGGACGAAATCACCCGGCGAACCGCGTCTTTTTCTGCCCTGTGAACGGTCATCAGCGCTGTCCCCTTGTGTCTCAGCCCTGCGGCGCAAGAACCTGGACGGCATAGACTTCACTACCGCTGTTGTAGGCGTCGCTGATAGTGAAGGCGAAGCTATCGGGATCGCTCCCCGACCGGTGAAAGATCACCCTGCCGGCGAGGACATCGGCCAGGGTGAAGGTGGAGCCAACGGCCAGCGGGCTGCCCGCCAGGCTCAGCGCGCCGGACGCTGGTGCCGCCGTCAGGGTGAAGGTGATCGTCTCCGGCCCGTCGTCAGGATCGGTGACGTTCATGCAAGTGGCGGGGACGGCCTCGCCATCACTGAGCGTGACGGTGGTGCTCTCCGGCGCGTAAACGGGCGGCTCGTTGACGGTGAGGGTGAAAATCTGGCCGGTGAGCGTGTCTTTACCATCGGTGAGGCTGAAGACGAAACTTCCGCTCTCCATCTCGATGGTGCGCGAGTAAACGATCAGCCCCGCGTCAATGTCCGCCTGGGAGAACGTCGGGGCGCTGAGGGTGCCGCTCAGCAGGGCGGTGTCGGTCACGGTATAGACCAGCTCATCGCCGGGGTCGCTATCGGTGGCCAGCAAATACTGCGGGCCGAGCGTGGCCGTCTCCTGGGTCCGCCCGATCACCAGGCTATGGTTGACCAGCACAGGCGGCACATTCGCCCGGAAGCTGGCGAAGAGGCCAGGGCCGTGCTCGCTGGCGACGCTGATCTCCACCACGCTGCCCGGCTCGATCACCTGGGCGGGCCGCGCCCAGACAATCATTTCCTCCCCGGCATTCAAGATGGCTGGCTCGGCGAACTCGGCGATCCCGCTGGCAGCGTCGGCGAACAGGCTGGCCGCCCAGGACGCGCCGGCCAGAGTGCTGCGGACGGTCTCGTAGTCTGCGCCGATGCCCAGGGCGGCGTCCGGGCTGAGGTATTCGATCTGGGCGACGCCGCTGGACTCGCCGGCGGATTTGACGATGACATCCCAGCGGTCGAAGCCGGCCAGGCGCGTGCTGCCCGTGTTGCGGAGTGTGAGTTCGATCAGCGTGCGGTTGTCCATGGTGCGCGCGCCGACAAACTGCAGGGCCGTGTGTGCCTGCGCGGAGAGGCGCGCTTCCGTCTGGCTCTGGGCCGCCTGCAGCACGCCCTGCGACGACACGATCGCGTAGGACAGGCTCAGCGCCGCGAACAGGATGACAAAGACCACCACAAAGGCAGCGAGAACCGTCTCCATGCCCTATAGACTCCAGAAGTACTCGTCCGCAACGCCGTTGGGGGCGACGATCTTGACGAACTGCCGCCCGGCCTGCAGCGGCGCATGGTGAATGGTGATGCGCAAAGTGGCCGTAGGCGTCCATTCCGATCCGTTGTCGAACGAGGCTTGCCAGTACGTCCCCGCCATGCTCTCGCTGGCGTGGGGAATCCGCGCGAAATTCCCTTCCTGGCCGAAGAACACATCCACGCGCTCCACTGCCGCAATGCGGGTGTCGCCGACGTTCTTGACCCACACGTAGGCTTCAATGTCCCCGCTGGCGTTCATGTCCAGCGGCGCGCCGTCTTGCCATTCGGCAGCGGCATGGACGACCGTGATCTGGCTGCGAATCCGGTCATCGGCCCGGTCGGCCATGCTGGCAATGGCATCCCCGCCCTGGACGATGGCCGGGTAGGCCACGTTGAAGAGGGACACCGCCATGATCATGCTGACGACGATCAACAGCGCCGTCGTGATGACCTTATCCATGGCCCCTGCTCCGCGAGTTGTTGGTGCCCAGGGCAGAGACGCCGGCGATCAGGCGCAGGATGAGGTTGGGCGACACCTCTTCACCATCACCGTCGTTGGGCGGCTGGAGCAACGCCTCACCAGGGGACGGGCTACCGGCTTGCCTGGGCGGGCCAGGCTCGCGCACAGGCACGGCCAAGTCTCCGTTCGGGCTTTGCAGCGCGCTTTCTCCGACGATAATGGACACCAGTTGCAGCAGCGAGTCTTTGATAGTGGGCGCGATGCGGCCTTCGGCAGCGTACTGCTTGATCAATTCGCGGGTGCGGCGCGGCCCGAACTTGTCAACACGGCGGATGGTCCACTCTTCGAGCTGGCTCAGGATCGCCCAGTCCGCCTCGCTGATCGGCGTGTCGGCGGCGGCGGCTGGCGGCGGAAAGTCGTCATCCACGATGAAGGGAGTCACTCTCTGCTCTGGCGTGACGCCATTCTTTCTAGAGGGCAAGGGGACCGCACGATGTACCCCCGGCGCAGCGTTGGTCTCAGGCTCCGGCAGCCCAGAGACCGCAGCGGCGGCCCGGCGTGGTTGGGAGTCCTGGCTAGGCGGGTTTTCCAGGCTGCGCTCTGGCACGCGCGATGGGGCGGGCGGTTGCAGGGCCTGCACATCCTGGAGCGACACCTGGCGGACTAAGGGCTGGCCGGTGGGCGGCGCAGGCGTCCCTTCTGGCTCGGCGGGCGCGGCGGGCTTCGCGCTGACGGGCATCAGCGGGGCGGTCTCTGGCTGGGCCTCAGCCCGCAGGGCAGGGTACGTGTTGGTGAGCAGGTGCTCCTGGATGTCGAGGAGCGTCGCCTGTATCTGGTTTTTGAGGATCTGTAGCTCTTGTTCGAGCATCGTGACACGCTGTTCCAGGTCCATGGTGCTTGTTCCCCCGCGGGCTTAACCGTGTGCGTGCGGTATGAAAATCGCCCCACCGGCACGGCCAAGTTCAGGTGGGGCGATGTCTTTCGGCTTGATTTCAAGCCTTGAGACCGGGATATGAACTTGTTGCAATAGGCTTGGCCGTGCCTGTTGTGTTTGTCAGATGTTGGGTGCGTACCACCGAGATTTGGGGGACGGGATGGCCGGGCTAGGCTCCGGCCATCCCTCGTCTTCCGCCTCTAAGGGTTACCGAAGTTCCATCACCGGTTCAATGGATGGGGGTGTAGTGCGGGTGATGTTGAGCACGGCGCCCGTCGGCGGCTTGACTTCGAGCGTGAATTGCGAGTTGGGGCCGGGCTGAGTCTTCAGCGGCGTGGTCTGGCTAGCCAGGTCAATGGTGATCTCGGCCAGCTCACCATCTTCGAGCATCATGTCATCGGCGGCTTCGCCGTCCTGCTGGACGATGAAGGTTGCAGACCACTCGAGGGCGCTGATGCTCTCATCAACGTCACGGTAGCCAATGACCACGGCCTTGTTCTCCGTCAGATCAACAGGCTCACCGCCACCGGCCAGAGCCACCGTGAAGGTCAGGGTGTCAACTGTGCCGCTGTCTTCAACTTCCTCGGCAATGACAGCGCCCTTGAGGGTCATCGAGGACTCGACGTTCTTCAGGCCGGAGTAGATAGCCGCCTCGCCCTTCTCGGTGGACGAGGAGCCGGCGGACAGGATGGTGAACGCGAAGACGGAGGCGACGACAACGAAAGCGATCAAGATGATGGCGGTTTCGAGGGCAGTCTGGCCGCTTTCGTCCCTGTGGAGTGACTTGAAGTTGAACATGGGCGTTTTCTCCTTTGACTTGCTAGGTTTTGCAGGTTTGTGCCGGCGAGAATGCCGTGCTCGCTTATCACTGTACGGGCCGGAAATTAAGATGCAATAAAAAACAGCAGCGCCCGGCGCTTATTTCACAATACTTTCATAATCTGAAATCCCGTGATAGAGAGGGTCTCGCTGAAGTAGGGTGTGGACAAAGCGGTGCCAGGAAGAAACTGGCGTCTGCGTGCCCGGTGCGGCTCCCACACCAAGCTCCAGTTGGGTGTGTGCAAAGGGTGTCAGCGCCAGGTGCGAGGCTGGCAGTAGCCTCACCCCCAGCCTCGCCGCGCTCGGCTTGCCCCCTCTGCACGTCGTGGAGAGGGGGCGGCGAGGCGTGTCAGCGCCGAGCGGGGGTGAGGCTAATGGAGAACGCAATCAAAGATGGCCGGATGGAGGGGCGCTGCTTGCCGCGCCCGGGTAGGGGCGTATTGCAATATGCCCCTACGAAAACCATGCCATTTCTGGTTGTCTCATCCATAAGGAGCACGACCACACTGCCTGACAGGTTTTGCACGCACCGGGTGCATTCGCTTTTTGGGGCAGTGATCTTGAGCCGCTGAGATGACGAGGGCGCGGAGGGGAAAGTCGGAAAAGCTCTGAGGCTTTCTCTGCGACCCCTGCGCGCTCTGTGATGGACCGGTTGAGAAGCCCGCTGCGCGGGTTTACCTCACCCCTCAATCCCCTCTCCACACGCGGAGAGGGGACTGAGCCAGATACTTACTCCCCCTCTCCGTATATGGAGAG
>JAGPFT010000137.1 GCA_018056405.1 Anaerolineae bacterium | reverse complement strand
GGGCTGGGGGATAGGGGTTGAAAGCGTATCACACGCTCTACTCGGTGGTGAGGGTCGCTGGCAGGTGAGGCGCGTAGTTGATCCCGCGCAGAATCCACAGCCCGTCCTGCCAGGTGAGGTGGTGCATGGCCGTGTTGTGCATCCAGATGTCCAGCGAATGGCACTTAAGCAACGTGCGCACCATGGTGCCCGCTGTGCCGCCGTGACAGACGACGACTTTGGTCTGCACCGCTTCGGGGTTCTCGATCAGGCGGTTGAGCACGCGGCGAGTCTGCTCGGCGAAGCGCTGGTAGTAGTTGTCGGCGGGCATGATGAAGTAGTGCGGGCCGTTGTCGGCGGGATGAACCAGGCGGGGCAGCTTCATATACAGGTCGTGCGTGGTCTCGCGCAGGTCGTCATCTACCTTGACCGGCGCGTGAATGTAACGGTTGAGGATCGAGGTCGTCTCGCGCGCGCGCCGCAGCGGGCTGCACACGATGGCCGTGATGTCCGGCTCGTTTTCAGCCAGCCACTGACCGAGCAGCTCCACCTGGCGCTTGCCCAGGTCGGTCAGGTACAGATTGTCTTCTTCGTCGCCGCGATGCTCGGCCTGTCCGTGCCGTACCAGAATCAACCGCATTCGCCACCTCACCTCGTCTGGAACTGTCGCGTTGGGCCAGTCACCGCGGCCTGACCTGCCGTCGCACCGGATTATACGGAGCGGGTGCCGATTGGTCAATGAGAGAGCGGGCGCGGCGCGGTATACTGAGGCGCATCGCCAGTAAGGAGAAGACCTGGACACCATGCTCACTCAAAGACAGAGCACCGACCCGCGTCGCCGTGCCTGGATCGCCCTGTGGATCGTGTTAGCCGGTTGCGCGGCTATGTTGCTCTTCGCTGTGCTGAGCGCCCCCCTCCTCGATCTGGGGGTGGTGCAGGACTTCGACGCCGAGAGCACCGCCTGGTTCCACGCCCACGCTGACCCCGCCGTTCAGGACGTGTTCAGCGTGATCTCCGCTTTCGGCTCGCCGGTGCTGTGGGTGTTGGGGTTGGGGCTGGGCGCGACCTTCATCGCCCGCCGTGACTGGACTCTGCTGGCGGGGTGGGCGTTGGCCATGGCGGTCGGCAAGTTGTGGAACATGGGCCTCAAGGAGTGGATCGCCGCGCCGCGCCCTGCCTTCGACGGCTGGACCAACCCCGAAGGGGGCTACGGTTATCCCAGCGGGCACACCATGCAGGCGACCATCGCTTACGGGATGCTCGCCTATCTGATCTGGCGGCGCGCGGTCAGCCGGCGTGCGCGCGCGGCGCTCGTCGTAGCTGCGATGGTGGTTATCGCCCTGATCGGCCTCAGCCGCCTGGTGCTGGTGGTGCACTTCCCCTCGCAGGTGATCGGTGCGCTGCTGGCAGGCGGGCTGTGGCTGCTGACCAGCGTCGCCTTCACCGCGACGTGGCGCGGGCGCGATCGGGTATACTCGGAGTACAGGCAGCGTGAGCAGCAGGAGGAAACCTTATGAAACGGATCGCTGTGCTCACCAGCGGCGGTGATGCCCCTGGCATGAACGCCGCTATACGCGCCGTCGTGCGTACCGGAGTTGATCGGGGGTGGGAGGTTTTCGGCGTCGAACACGGCTACCGGGGGCTGGTCGAGGGCGACTTCGTGCCCCTTGGCCGGCGCGACGTGGGCGGCATTATCCAGCTTGGCGGCACCATGCTTGGCAGCGCCCGTTGCCCGGAGTTCATGACCGACGAGGGCCGCCGCAAGGCCCTGCGCGAGCTAAACCGCAAAGACATTGAGGGGCTGGTCGTCATCGGCGGCAACGGCTCGCAGACCGGCGCGCACGCCCTCTTCCAACTGGGCTTCCCTGTGGTCGGCGTCGCCTCGACCATTGACAACGACCTGGTTGGCTCCGATATCACTATTGGCGTGGACACGGCGCTCAACATTGCTCTGGAGGCCATTGACCGGCTGAAGGTCACTGCCTCGTCGCACGAACGCGCCTTCCTGGTCGAGGTCATGGGCCGCCACAGCGGTTATCTGGCGTTGATGGCCGGCATCGCCGGCGGCGCGGAGGCGATCTGCCTGCCCGAATTCGAAACGTCACCGGAGGCCATCGCCGACATAATCCAGCTTGCTTACGAACGCGGCAAGCCCCACGCCTTGATCGTCGTGGCAGAGGGGGCCAAGCTCAACGCGACGCAGTTGGCGCAGTACTTCGAGGATCACAACGAGGAACTGGGCTTCCAACTGCGTGTGACCATTCTCGGCCACGTGCAGCGCGGCGGAACGCCCGGCGCGTTTGACCGGCTGCTGGGCACGCGGCTGGCCGCGCACGCCGTCGAACAGCTTGCAACGGGCACCTATGGCGTGCTCATCGGGCAGATTCGGGGCGAGATCACGACCACGCCCTACGAGGAGGTGGCCAGCCAACGGAAGGCGCTCGATCCCAAGCTGGTCGAGTTGGCGGGCATCCTGGCCAAGTGATGGAGGGCTTGCCCTTGCGCTGGTCAGAGTGTATTGATGCTCTTTTGCCGCTCGACGGCACTGGCGGCTGGTGGGGTGCCAACCTCACCCCCGCTCGGCCCCGAAAGAGACTTCCGAAGTTTCCGAAAACTTCGGAAGTCTGATCGCCGAGCGCCTGCGCCTCACCCCCTCAATCCCCCTCTCCAGCCAAGCTAGAGAGGGGGACTTTGACCGCCAGATGGGGCGTTTTCCCCCTCCCTGGCTTTGCCGGGGAGAGGGCCAGAGGGAGGGGCGTTCAGAGCCAGGCGCAGCAGAGCAACGCCTCTACGCGCGTGCTTCGCCCCTAGTACCAGCCTGTCCACACCCCTCTTTTCGGGTGCATTCGCTTTTTGGGGCAGTGATCTTGAGCCGCTGAGATGACGAGGACGCGGAGGGGAAAGTCGGAAAAGCTCTGAGGCTTTCTCTGCGACCACTGCGCGCTCTGGGATGGACCGGTTGAGAAGCCCGCTGCGCGGGCTTACCTCACCCCTCAATCCCCTCTCCACACGCGGAGAGGGGACTTAGCCAGATACTTACTCCCTCTCTCCATATATGGAGAGGGGGCCGGGGGGTGAGGTCTGCAACCGATCTCTGCACCTGCCCCCAAATCCGAACGCACCCATGTGCACCTCTTTTCCCCTCGGTTGCTCATGGAGCAGCCTTTATTGTAAACTGGTGCGCAGTCATGACGATGAGCGCAGCACGTGCGGCGCAGAGGAGCAGGGCGTTGGCGACGTGGATGGTAGTAGATGACGAGCCGGATATCTACGACGTCCTGGTGACAATGTTCCAGCTTTGGGGCATTGACGGTGTGGCCTTTGTGGACGGGGCCGAGGCCGTGCAGTGGGTGGACAGCGTGGACGCCGGCACCTATAGCGGCGAGCTACCGGAGCTGGCGATCCTGGACATCCGGCTGCCCGGTGTGGACGGGCACCATGTTGCCGCGCGCATCCGGCGCAGCCCCAAGCTCGGCGACATCGCCATCGTGCTCATCACCGCCTACCGCATTTCGCCGGAGCAAGAGAAGCAGATCATGCTCATCTCCCAGGCGGATCTGCTGCTCGAAAAACCGCTGCCTGCCATGTCGGACCTGCGAACGCAGCTTGACGGGCTGATCGCGCGTCGCCAGGCGTTGGCCGCCGCACGCCGCCGCGCTGCCGAGCAGGTCGCCGGGCCGCAGACGCCCGGCGCATCTGCCGCCGTCGCCCCTGGCGGCTCTGGCTCCGCCGCCAACCTCTCCACGCGGGAAGCAGCGCCCGAAAGCAAACTGGCGGCTCCGGCTTCGCGGCCTGGCTCCGCCGAGTCATAGGCGGCGGGCGGCTTGGGCGCTACAATCTCCCGCCGTCTGGCGAGACGGTGCGCCTGATGGCGGCAACCGCGCGCGGTGCGCGGCGCATGAACGACAGGCTGAGCGTGCGATGCAGAACATCAATCCTTCCCAGAACATCACCCGGCGCGGGCGCTACTACCTTTTTCTGGGCGGCCTGGCCTTCTTTGGTGGGGCAATTGCCGTCGCTCTGGGCGTGTTGTTCATCTTCTTCCCGCTGTGGGATTCATTCTTCTTCGACCTGTTCCAGATATTGCTGATTGTGGGCGGAGTCGTGGCCCTGGTGGTCGGCCTGGTCTTCGTGTACCGCGCCCTGACCCTCCAGAAAGATAACCCGCTGGCCTACGCGGTGGGCGAGGGGATGAGCCAGTTCCTCGACGAGCGTTTCACCTACCTGCGCAACGTCAGCAAGCGCCACGTGGGATATATTGATGCTGTGCTGGTTGGCCCGCCGGGGGTGCTGGTCTTTCGCATTGTGGACTACGCTGGCACGTGGATCAACGAACGGGCCGAGTGGATCAACCAGGCGCGCGACGGCAAGCTGCGCTCCGCCAGAACCAACCCCACCCGCGAGGTGGTGCGCGATGTGGTCGCGCTGCGCAAGTTCCTCGCCCAGCACGGGCTGGAGAATGTGCCGGTCTATGCCATTGTGGTTTTCACCTCGCCCAACGTGCGCCTCTCCGCCGATGGGCCGGTAGTGCCTATCTGCGAAATCCCCACACTCTACCAGATTATGCGCCGCGACTACCTGACTGACGACCGCATTACCCCGCAAATGGCCCAGCAGACGGTCAGCGCCATCATTGACGGGTGACGCGGGGCGAGTCTGGCTCATGGTACACTACGATCCAGGGGAAGACAGCGCGGACTATCCGCTCTACGACAGCGATGATCCTGGTGCTGACCCCTATGCGGAGGATGGCGACTGGCCCGACCCGCCGGAGCGATGGCGGCGTGCGCGTTGGGTCGTCTATGGGGGGGCATTCGCGCTGCCCATCGTGCTGCTGATCGCGCTGATCGCGCTGCTGGCACGGCTGGACGGCCCGGACGAGGAACCGCTGCCCAGTCCTGGCGCGAGCGCCACAAGCTCCGCGACAGCGGAGGCTGCGCAGAACGCGAGCGGGGACTGGCCGCCTGACGTAACCTTCGCGGCACATACCACGCCCGCCCTGATCAAGAACGAGCTGGCTTTGGCCGGAGCGCGGCACGGCTACCGGTTCCCTGGCCGGGCGGATGATGTGTGGGAGATCGCCGCTGAGCCGCTGTCTGGCAGCGCGCTGGTGCCCCGGCTGACCCTGTATACGCCCTCCGGGGAGGCGCTGGCTTCCGGCATGGCGCTGATCGTCGTGCTGCCGCAGGATGGCGACTACCGGCTGGTGGTGGAGGCCGCGCAAGAGGGGAGCGCGACCGGGGCGTACCAGTTATCCGTCTTCCCGCGCTGACACATAGCCTCACCCCCGCTTGGCGCTGGCGCGCCTCGCCGCCCCCTCTCTGGCTCGGCTGGAGAGGGGGAAGCGCCGCACCAGCCGATCAAAGTCCCCCTCTCTAGCTCGGCTGGAGAGGGGGATTGAAGGGGAGAGGCCTAGGGGCGGGTTTGCAAACCCGCCCCGACAAGCGGCTGCTGATCATGATCGTCAGGGCGCATTAGGGGTAGTCTACTACACCCCATCCGGGAAGAGCACCGCCCGCCACGTCTGCCACGTCAGGCGGCGCTTGCCCCGGTCAGTGCGGTTGTACGGCTGGTCGTAGAGGATGTGCTCCCAGGTGGGCGCATCGGTTCCGTCAAGCTGTGGGCGGTCGTCAATCAGCACGTCGGCGCGGATGATCGTCTTGTCGCGGGTCAGGATCAGCCGGTCTAACCAGGCCGGGCCTAGCTCGCGCTCCACCCACTCGTATTTCTCGACCACGCAGTGCCGGTAATCGAGCAGCGGTGTGGTGCACAGGCGCACATCGCAGCCCAGCGCCAGCAGCGCCTCAAGTGCCCCCCGCCCGCCAGGAACCGGCGGCAGCGCACGGAAGAAGCCCGGCGCGTGGAAGATGGCGTGGACATGACCGCGCCATTCCGGCGGGTACTCGTCCTGCACCAGGAGATGGCGTCGCTCCGCCGCCGGCACGACCGGCAGATCGGGGTAGACGGCCCGCCATGCCTCCTCGAAGCCTCGCTCGAAGTCGGCCAGCACGCCGTCCATGTCCACCAGAATGCGCATGAGGGTCTCCATCAAGGGTGCGGCTGAGAGGCCACGCCGCTCAGTACAGCGCCGCGCTGACCAGCGCGTCAATGTTGCGCGCGGGGGTACCGGCGCTGAGACCGCCGCCCGGTGCCAGGATGAGTCCGGTACCGTCCGCCTGGAAGATGCACTCGCGCGCCGCCTCTGCCACCTGCTGCGGGGTGCCGCGCGCCATCACCTCTTGCGAGGGCACATTGCCCATTAGCACGATGTCCGGGCCGATCAAGGCGCGCGCCTCAGCGATGGACACGCGATGACTGAGGTGGAACACCTCGAAACTCAGGCCAGCGAAGTAGGGCAGCAGGTGCTCGCAGGGCGTGTCGTTGTGGTAGATGCGGATCAGGCCGTCGAAGGTGGCGAAAATGCGCTCTAGCAGCGGGCGAGCAACAGACTCGAACAGCCCCGGCGACAGCATCCCCACGGCATCGTCAAGCAGCATCACGCCCCACGGCTCGCGCAGACAGCCAAGCTGCGCCTGAAGGAAGCGGAGCGTCGTCTCGGTCAGAAGCTCCAGCACATCCGCCGCAATGCGCGCTTCGTTGCGCCCCCCGGCCAGAGTAGCCAGGAAATGGGTCGCGCCGAAAAGATGCGAGGCGATGGTGAACGGCCCGCGCGCCGCCACGAAACGGATGCGGTGCGGCTCCGGCAATTCACCGCCCTGCTCCAGGTTCAGAATGCGGCGCAACGCGAAGGCCATCAGCCCGTCCGAGTAGGGATCGGGGCGCGGCAGGTGACGCCAGTCGGCCAGGGGCAGAGCCAGAGGGCGAACGGCGGGCGCTTCGTCCTGCCGCCAGACCACCGGCGCGCCGAAGGCACTCGCTTCGGCGGCTGTGCCGTACTCGACCCAGAATCCCGGCAGGAACACCACATCGGGGAAGCGGGCGATCAGGGCGAGGTAGGCGCGCAGCCAGCGATCGGGGTAGAGGAAGAAGTCGAGCGTGTTCATACCGAACGCGCTGGCGATGAAGCCGCAGTCCGCCTCCATCGCCACCGGTATGCGCTCTGGCTGGCCGCCCTGCGCCGCGATCAGGAAGTTGTCCCATGCCTGTTCCGACATGGCGCGATCCTCTGCGTCTCTGAGAAACCCCATACATCCACAAGGAGCGTATGCCCATACGCTCCTACCTGTTCAGCGAGAATAATCGGATGGACGATCAGGGGGCGCTATCAGGGATGATGCTGATCCCGACCGTGCCTGGCCCGCTGTGCACGCCCAATGCTGGCGAAAGCTGGGTCACGACCCACTCAACGACCGAATAGGATTGCTCCAGCAGCGGGCGGAACTTCTCGACCTCTTCGCGGGC